>JAIEPX010000025.1 GCA_019748175.1 Gammaproteobacteria bacterium | reverse complement strand
TTGGTGGGCCCACTAGGACTTGAACCTAGGACCAAGGGATTATGAGTCCCCTGCTCTAACCAACTGAGCTATGGGCCCGCAAACACAGTATACTGAAAAAAGAAAAGACGCGACAGTGTTTCTGTTCAAGCCTTAATCTTCTTCTTCCATAAAGCTACGCAACTTCTCGGAGCGAGTAGGGTGGCGCAGTTTTCGCAATGCTTTAGCTTCAATCTGACGAATACGCTCACGTGTTACGTCAAATTGCTTACCAACTTCTTCAAGCGTGTGATCTGTATTCATATCAATACCGAATCGCATGCGAAGTACTTTGGCTTCCCGCGGTGTAAGCGAATCTAGAATTGATCGAATGGCTTCGCGTAATCCTTCGCTGGTAGCAGAATCGATAGGAGAAAGTGCGCTCATATCTTCGATAAAATCACCCAAATGAGAATCTTCATCATCACCAATCGGTGTTTCCATTGATATGGGTTCTTTAGAAATCTTGAGCACTTTGCGAATTTTATCTTCGGGCATATCCATGTGTTTTGCTAATTCTTCTGATGAAGGCTCAACACCCGTCTCTAGAAAAATTTGCCGAGAAATGCGATTTAATTTGTTGATCGTTTCGATCATATGAACCGGAATTCGGATTGTGCGAGCTTGGTCGGCGATCGAACGAGTGATCGCTTGACGAATCCACCACGTTGCATAGGTCGAAAATTTATATCCACGACGATATTCAAATTTATCGACCGCTTTCATCAAACCAATATTACCTTCTTGAATTAAATCCAAAAATTGTAAGCCACGGTTTGTGTATTTTTTTGCAATAGAGATAACTAAACGCAAATTCGCTTCAATCATTTCTCGTTTTGCTCGACGCGATTTTGCTTCGCCAATCGACATGCGACGATTAATTTCTTTAATATCTGCAATGCTGAGATTGGTTTCGACTTCTAATTCCGCTAATTTGCGAATTGCGCGTTTAATTTCGATGGCATTCGCGTTGAGTGCAGCGGCTTGATCAGGATGCAATTTGACATAGTCGTCAAACCAATTTGGATTGGTTTCATTGCTTGGAAAAGAAGTGATAAATGATTTGCGAGAGGTACCTGATTTATGCACGCAAAGATTTAAAATAACGCGTTCTTGTTTACGAGCGGCTTTTAACATCGCACGCAATTTGCGGTTTTGAAGCATTAATTGTCGTGGCGTTAATTTAAAATGCATCAACACGTCGGTTAGCGATTGTAAACTTTTTTCACTGGAAGCATGCGTATGGCCAAAACGCTTAGCCGTTTTTTTGTATTTTTCAAAAGCTTCGCGAAGTTCGCCGAAACGTTTCCGGGCTTCTTCAGGGTCTGGACCTGACTCGAGTTCATCTTCGGCATCGACGCTTTCGAGGTCTGATTCTATCGCTTTTAAAGCGACAGGAATGGCTTCTTCTTCATCGGATTCACCATTAACTGATACTGCTACAGTACCGCTTTCGGAACTTTCTCCGCCATCTTCATTTCCCTCTTCAGATGATTCTGTGTTGATCTCTTCAATGGTAGGAGCTGAGTCTTCTAGTTTCTTAGTTGGTTTGACAGGAATAATAACGTCAATATCTTCAGGCATAATATCGAGTTCGGGTTCGTCTTGAGCAACGATCGCTTCAATATTCACGTCATCATCAATAAAGCCTGTGATAATATCACCTAGACGTTTTTGTCCTACTTCAGTAGCGTCATATTGCTCCAATAAAGAGGCGACGACTTCAGGGTAGCGACCCAAAGCAGCAAGGACGTGTTTGATGCCATCTTCGATTCGTTTTGCAATATCTATTTCGCCTTGGCGAGTTAGTAATTCAACGGTACCCATCTCGCGCATGTACATACGCACGGGATCGGTTGTGCTTCCAAAATCAGTGCCTGTTGCGACTAGAGCAGCAGCGGCTTCTTCGACGACGCTATCATCAACAGCAGGTTGAGCATTCAATAGAAAATCTTCTTCGCTAGGCGCATGGTCCATTACGGCGATGCCCATGTCATTGATTTTAGAGATGATTTCTTCGATTTGTTCTGGATCAACAATGTCCGAAGGTAAATGATCATTGACTTCTTTAAAGGTTACATACCGTTGTTCACGCTCTTTTCCCTTTTCAATAAGGGCTTTGAGCTGTGACTTTTCCGAATTTATGGGCATATCGCTGGGCTCCAGAGCTATAAGTCTTTATAAACCCTCGAGTATATACAGTTTTGTGACAGCAATCCAGAGGGGATTGGCTTTGTTTTAACAGGCCTCAACTGGCCAGTAATTGCTAGTTTTCAGTTGAAATGTGGCGGTCTTTGCGTTACAATGCGCAATTTGTGTGTCGGGTCGTTTGTCATGCCCCCTTAAATAATCAACAGAACGGGTATTAGTAGAATGCAAAAGCAAGAATTAGCGTGTTTATCCGCAGTAGAGCTTCTTACATCTGGTGATGCTCGTATTCGCGCGGGTCACGTATTGATCCTTGATTATGATGATACATTGTTTACCCGATATTTGAATGATCGTACTATCGATTATGATAATGGTGGTGAAGCGCCTTTATATCTTGTCGGCGGGCAGCAAACTAAAAAATCCTTGCGAGAATTGAGTGATTTAGGTGTTGTGATATGTATTGCGACCAAAAAGAACAAAGAAGGGGCAGAAGAAGCGGTTGCCGCGATAAAAAAAGAAGGTATAGCACATCTTTTTTCATTTTTAGTCTATGATAGTCGTGATGATAATAAATTAAAGATATTAAATGCCTGCAAAACTCGGTTTATTCACAGTGCTGGTGGAGATGTGAGCTATTATTTTATCGACGATAATAGTAAAAATGTTTCTACAGCAAAAACACTGGACATAACGAGTTTTCAGATCGATGTTAACCCGAATAATCTTCCTGAAGAAAATGCCCTTTATCTTAGTGGTTCCTTAGATTATTTGCTGAGTATTTTACAACCTCGAGTGGCTGTTATCGATAATGCTCGTTTTGAGCAATCGAATCCTCCGCAAAAAAAAATCAATAACAAAAAACCCATTTTTAATCCTTTAAAGCCTCAATCCAGGCCGTTCCTTAATTGGCTTTTTTCAAGTATACATGTTAGTTTTCTTGTCGCTTTTATCGTCAATTTTAGAAAATTAAACAAAGATTCTACCTCGACTAAACCCAAGGGTAATATTTTAAAAAGTATTATGAGGCTCATTTATGGTTATGACGGATTAGATATCATCACGAATGAAGTTATTGCTGCAAATGGTGAAAAGAAAATAACTACGGAATATACATGGACATTCCTTCTGACTTCTTTTTTCGGAGTACCCAATAGACCAGAGCGATTTGATGAAAAGGGTGCTCCCATTCTGACCTTGAGACAATTTTTTAAAAATATGGTCGGAGGTTGGATGTTAAATTATAAAACATGGACTTTGATAGACATTCTTGAGCTTCCGTTTAAATTCTTTCTGGTTTTACCGATTAAAATTTTAGGGATTCCCACAAAAACAGCGATAAATACCGTTAACGTTTTTACAGCAGTTTTGCCTGTCGTATTGAATGCAATTTTAACAATTGTAGCAATTATTCCTGCAACTCTGTTACGGATTTTATTACCGGCGCAAATGAATTGGATATTCAAAGTACCCTTATCAATCTTATTTATGGGCAGTACAATTGGTTTTGCTACTGTTCAATATGTTGCGTTGTGGGTAGTTAGAATAAGCCTCATTTTAACAGCACCTGGTACCAGTGCCTATTTAGCTTATGCGCTAGGGAGAAGTATCAAAATCGACTGGTTCGGAGAAGATGCCGAAACGTTTATTTCTTATGCAGTGGGGATTTTGGGCTACGCAGTAAGCCTTACTTTAACGGCTGTTTTGTGGACAATTTTACTGCCTGTTGTGGTTAGTGCCATTACGACACTTATTCCAGGCACTATTCCTGCACTATTGTGGGTTTCACATTTGCCCTTTATTTCGGCTTCAATTCTTTGGGCTTCTCATTTGCCAATCGTTACGAGTGCTATGACTGCGGGTAGTAGTTTATTTACACCTGTAGGTACATTTTTAGGCGTGGTTTTTGGTCCCGTTGTTACAGCGATAGCTGGGGTAATTGGAATTCAAGTCACTGCGATGACAATGCTTGTGGGAACAACAGTCGGTTTGTTTGCAGCTTTAGTGACGACAATTGGAAGTCGAGTCGCGGATGTGTTGAGTAATCTTTGGATAAAATTGCATCATCGCACACCTGAAAAAAGCGTAGAAAAAATAATCGATGGAGAAGATGTTCCACTACTTGGTATCGTTACAGAAGAAAACAGCGATTCAGAAGAAGATGAGAGAAAATTAAAGCAACAACAAGAAGGAGATGTACATTCAGCTTCATCGCAAGTTGGAAAAGATGTATCAAGATCAACCTCAATGCCAGTACTAAACACAGAGTCAGCACCACCTCCAACTTCAACACCATCCTTAGGTGTAGTTCCATCAACTGATACTAACGGTACTCAAACTTCCCCTGGAGCTTCGCAAGAGGTTCTAGAGCTTGATAACAACGCACTCGCTGCATTAACAGCAGCAGAACGTCGCGAACGCATTGCATCATCCTATCAAGCAAAGTTCGATAAAGATAAAATGCCTAAAACGAGTGTTCCAGAAAGAGGGTTAGATTCCTTCGCTCAATATACTGAAAATGGGATTTTGAATAAGAAACAATAGCCGAAGATGATGAGGGCAGATCTAATACTACGGCATACTTAATTACTCGAGTGTGCATTATTATTAGATCTGACTCCTATATTTTCCAGCATACGCTATAATTAAAACTATACCCTGATCCAATCGAGTTATAGGAGTGATATTATGAGTTATCTTAATAAGTTTCTTACCGTGACCACGCTGTGTTGTATCGCATTAAGTGTGATGGCAGAGCCCCTTCCGCCGAGCACTGAATCACGTTGTGTTTGTATGCCAGGAAATGCTACGGGTGTTCTGTTAAAACCGGGTGCTATGGGTGTTTCAAGTGGAGCTATTGAATCTTGCCCTTGTGTACCGAAGAGTAAACCTGAAACCAAAGAGAGTGATTCTGCAGACGGCAGCACTGGAGAAAAAACACCCAGTACTTCAGAGGGTAATACTGAGAACACCACAACTGATTCTACAAGTACGAATCCAGGGACAGTACACGATGCCAGCGGAAACTCATCAAGTGAGTCAAACGCACTGTCGAAGTAGATTTATCCCTTATTCAACTCAAGTAATTTTATTAATTGCTGTTTTTCTTCAAGCGTCATAGTGTCGGAAGAGATTTTCTGCATCAATGCATTAATTTCTGATTCCATTAATCGATCATTGAGTCGATTCAAAATACCTATTAATTCTTCTAACCACGCATTTTGAGGAATTAAAGGTTCTTGGCTTGCTAAATGGCCAATAAATGTTCGTGCAGGGTTTTCATCCCAATAGCTGAGTAATGCCCCAGTTAATAATGTCGGTTGTTCACGGCAGATTGTGAGTAATTGGTTTAATAAATCAACACCCGGAATTTTAGAAGAGAGTAGTTTAGTGGGTAACTCAATTTTACTTGCTAAAGAAGGATCGTGAATAATCAACGACATGGCATTGCGTAGATGTGTAGGAATTCCAGTTTCTTCCGGTTTGGGTGGAGAAATTGTCGCGGGTCGTTTTGTTTCTGAGGGTGAATTCAGTGCTTCAACCGTTAATCCAATTTTAGACGCTAAATTTTCTTGTAATAATTGTTGATAAACACCCTCTGGCATTTTTGCGAGTAATTCTCGAGCGTCTTTTGCAAATTTTGCTTTACCCGCGATACTGGTGATATCAATGTCTTGTGACAAATGTTTAAAAAGTACAGTAGGAAGAGGCTTAGCATTGGCAATCATCATCGCCCACTCTCCTGCGCCATACTGACGAATAAAACTATCAGGATCTTCATTGTCAGGTAAATGTATAAAAGAAACATTATGACCATCTCGGATAATGGGTAAAGCAGTTTCCAATGCACGAATTGTTGCATTTTGACCCGCAGTATCACCATCAAAACAAAAGATGACATTTGATGTATATCGAAATAATCGTTGTAAATGTTGAGGGGTTGTTGCTGTACCTAAGGTTGCCACGGCATTGGTAATACCAAATTGAGTGAGGGTAACGACATCCATATAACCTTCAACAATGATAATTTGATCTAATTCTTGATTACTCTGACGCGCTTCATACAATCCATACAGCTCGGTGCCTTTATGAAAAAGCGACGTTTCTGGTGAATTCAGATATTTTGGTGTGTCGTCGCCCAGTGTTCGACCACCAAATCCAATAATTTGTCCTCGCAAATTTCGGATTGGAAACATTAATCGATCTCGGAATCGATCGTAATATTTGCCTTTTGATTTTTCGATGATTAACCCTGCACCTAATAAGAGTTGTCGTTGTTCTTCAGATTGTCCAAGATTATTAAGTAAAGAGTCCCAACCTGGCGGAGCATAACCTATTCCAAAATGACGAATAATTTCTTTGCTGATGCCGCGTGATTGTACATACTCTATGGGCAGTGGATGCGATTTCAATTGTTGATAATAAAAGAGAGCGGCTTCTCGTGAGAGGCTAATGAGTGATTGATGCTGTGGATGTTGATTAACATTAGCAGTGTGTGGAATTTCTAAACCGACGCTGCAGGCTAAATTTTCTAAGGCATCTAAAAAATCAAGACGATCGTATTGCATCACAAAGCTTAGAGCATTGCCATTCGCGCCACATCCAAAGCAATGATAAAACTGTTTTGTGGGATGAACGCTAAATGAGGGTGATTTTTCTTGATGAAACGGACAACAGGCCATGTAATTTGAGCCGGTTTTTTTGAGTAATGGAATACGCGCTTTGATAATTTCCACAATATCGAGGCGGTGTAAAACATCATCAATAAATGGTTGCGGTATTCTGGACATCGTTTACAGTATTAACTCAATAGGGAGCGAATTTTGGCGCTCACAGCGCCCATATCAGCACGTCCTTGTAACTGAGGTTTAAGAATTGCCATCACTTTACCCATATCTTGAATTCCGCTGGCTGATGATTCAGAGATAGCGGCTTTCACTAACGACTCCACTTCAGCTTCATCCAGTTGCGGCGGTAAATAATGGACTAATACAGAGAGCTCATAAGATTCTTGCTGAGCGAGATCATCACGGCCGGCTTTTTCGAATTGTTCTTTGCTATCGCGGCGCTGTTTGATTAGTTTGTTGATAACGGCAAGGGTTTGCTCGTCTGTCAGGGCTGTTCTTTCTTCACCTACGGCTGTTTTTGCATCGACTTCAACTTGTTTGATTGCCGCAAGAAGAAAACGAATAACAGCCAATCTTGCGCTTTCTTTAGCACGCATAGCCTCTTTCATATCTTCAGTAATACGATTTTTGAGAGAGGCATCAGTCATGTCTGTTAAATCCTAGGCTTAAGCCTCAGTAGAGGCTGATGAATCAGCGGTTTTGGCTGCGACGAAGCGACGTGTGCGTGAGCGATCCAACACTTCCTGCTCTTTAGACAAACGTTTCAGGTGGCGCTTACGAGCTGCTGACCCTTTACGTTTACGTTCCCAGGTGGGTTTTTCATAGAATTCTAGAGCACGTAATCGGCTCATAATACCCGCTTTTTCACAGGAACGCTTGAATGCGCGGAGTGCGCGGTCAAACGAGTCATTATCTTTTACTACTACCATTGGCATTGTTAAGGTCACCTTCACTGATCAGTTAACGTTAGCTTCCCTCCGAGGGAAACGCTCAAAAACAGGGTATCATAAGGCGAAATCGAGCCATTTGCAACCAAATTTATCATGGCCTATATGAGCTTTGATTTTTTAGTTTGTAATGAGAGTGAATAACTGGTTTTTTTATTGCTATCAGTAGGTTATGGAGTTTTGGCAGTGTGCAAACTTACCAAACGTCCTGTACCTTGAATTTTAATTTGGCAGATCAGATCGGGCGAGGGTAGTAGGCCTTCGGCGCGCTCGGGCCATTCAATCAATCCAATGACATCGTCAGTAAAATAGTCACGCAGACCCATAAACTCGATTTCTTCCGGGCTATGAATTCGATATAAATCGACGTGAAAGAGTTTTTGGTGATTAATCTCGTAAGATTCGATTAGAGTAAAAGTAGGGCTTCGCACAGGACCTTGGTAGCCTAGAGCTCTTAAAAAATATCGGGTAAACGTTGTTTTACCGGCACCTAATTCACCTTGCAAATAAATGATGGACGGAGATTTTATTTGTGCAGCCAGTTTTGCCGCAAACTCTGCCATGGCATCTTCGTCTGCAATCGGATAATCTTTATTTAAATCAATCAATTACATTCTCTATATAAAGCTAAATTTAAAAAAATTGTACTGCAAGAATTCGGGATAATAGGGTTTTTTAGCGGGAAAGCAAAGTTTGTCAAAATATCGGATGGGGCTTATTTGCAACAGCCATTGCGAGTAAGGCCGTTTAACACGCTCCGTAATTTCTTCACCACATCCATAGCCAGTAATCCTCGCTCACCGCCGTCTTGCGCAACGCGATCAGCTGCAGTGCTATGCAAGAGTACGCCTAAGCGGGCGGCTTCAGCGAGACCTAATCCTTGTGCAATTAATCCGCCGATGACACCGCTCAGTACATCACCCATGCCGCCACTGGACATGCCTGGATTGCCCATACTGCAAATAGCGACAGGTCGAATGCTATCACTAATTAATGTTCCAGCGCCTTTCAATACGGTGATTCCGCCAAATCGTTCTTGTAGCTTTTTGATGGCGCTGAATCGATCGTTCTGAATCGCTGAAGAATCAACTCCAAGCAACCGAGCCGCTTCACCAGGATGAGGTGTAATTATCCGATTTAATTGATGTTGAGGCCTTTTAGCGAGAAAGAATAAGGCATCAGCATCAATCACCAGTGGAAGTTGAGATTCTTCAACGGCTTCCCACATTGATTCACCCCAGGATTGGCGCCCTAGTCCGGGACCGATAATGATTACACTGGCTTTCTCAAGCAGCGGTCGTAATTCTTTTGCTTTATTGATTCCATGACACATGAGTTCTGGGCGCACAGCCGCAATCGAATCAGCATGATCTGGACGTGTTGCTATGCTCACTAAACCTGCGCCAGTCCGCGCAGCAGCTTCAGCAGCCATACGCACGGCACCGGCCATCCCACAATCGCCGCCAATCACTAAAACGTGGCCGAAATCACCTTTGTGTGATGATCGAGAACGTCGTGGCAAAAAAGGTCCAAAATCAAGTGCAGAAATTTTTTCATAGTGGGGCGTGATGTCCGCTAATTTTTCTTTTGGGATGCCTAGCCCATCATGAAATACTTGCCCCGCAACATCAGGACCTTCAGCAGTAAATAATCCGGGTTTGAGTCCAATGAACGTTTCAGTCGCTGTGGCATGCACAACAACGCCTGTATGTAGGCCTGTGTCGGCATTTAAACCAGAGGGAATATCCAAAGCTAAGATGGGTTTTCCGCAATGATTAATGGTGTTAATGGCGCTCAGATACGGTTCTCGGACAGAACCCTCAATACCTATCCCTAAGAGTGCATCCACCACAATATCGGCTTCGAATGAAATAGTGGGAGTGTATGGTATAACCGGCACGCCGGCATGAAAGCAGTTGTGCCATGCCCAGGCAGCAGGCTCGCGCAATTGTGCGGTATCACCGATGGAGTAAACAGTGACATCCAGGCCTGCGTGTTGCGCTAATTTAGCGAGTATATATCCATCGCCGCCATTATTGCCATGCCCAGCGAATACAACGATCTTTTTTGCTGCAGGCCAGAGTTTGTGAAGGGTTTTATAGGCTGCAGTTCCTGCGTGGACCATCAAGTCCAGAGCAGTGGTTTCTTCCGTTATGGCTGCTTTTTCAATGCTTTTGATTTGTTCAATCGAATAGAGTGGATCTGTCGCTGTCATCTGCCTCTCCTTGTGTATGACTCATAATAGCATAGCACAAAGATGAGCTTGCAGTATTAATTGAATGTATTGTTGCGTGAAGGGGTCAGCCACCCTTTGGAGCTTTAGATTTTGATTCAGCGTGGATACTTTCGTCAGTTAATTTCTGCATTCTATCTTCAGGTGAAATTTTCGTTCCCGATGCAAAAAAACCTGCCCCGGCACCTGCTGCAGCAAGTCCAGTGCCAGCCAATACGCCTTCAATTGCGCCTACACTAAGTGCACCGTGAAGTGCTACTTGACTCAGAAAGAGTGCGGAAGGTGGGAAGGTAAGAACGGCTGCTAATGTTGCTAATGCAATGACGCAAAGAGCCACCATCGTGAAACCAATATAAGCTGAATTGCTAAACTCTTTATAGTTTGGATTATTTGCAATAACATTAGCGGTCTGGCTGTATTGTTGAACAAGTTCTGAATAATTTTCAGGAAAAAATATTCGGTTACCCGGATAATAGGCTGGCATGAGCTTATAGGTTTGAATGATCGCTTGACTAATAGATTCGATTTCTGCATTTAATCGGTCAATTTCATCTTTATTTTCAGGTAGAGTAGCGTTTTTTTTCTTTATAATTTCATTCAAAATCTTCCAGAGCATATTTCCTGTTGTTTGGATTTGCATAAATAAGGGTTTTAAAATGGCGGGGCTATTTTGTATATACAATTGATGTTGTTGGTTGTAAATCTTTTTTAGATCTTCTTCTGTTAATGTTTTATTTTTTTGAAGTTCATCCAAAGCAATCTTGCTGCATTTCATCAGTATTGTTTTTGTTGCTACATCGATATTCGGGTAAGCTCCAATAAAATATTTGTGTAGGTCAGAGTGTTCAACAGCTCTTAAATGAGAGTTTAAAGCGTCATACAGGGTTGAATTAGGATTAGATTGAGCTAATTGAGTTAAAATGTTACGTAAATTTTGGCCGCGAATTTCCCCTTTGCTGCTTGACCTGTTATCAATGCTAATTGATTTTTTAGATTGTGTATTAACAATCTTGAATAGAGTGGTTTGCCCGTCTGTGACATCTTCAAATGCCATTTCACTTAGGGTGGTTTCTTTCAAAAAGTCTATATAATCTTGAGGTAAAATTTTATTACCACGCTCAATAAAACTATCGCCAAGTTTCTCTACAGATTCTGCACGAATATTATTCAGCATTGACAGATAGAACTCCCAGAAACTATCGCCTGCTAAAAGAGTCACGATTTGGTGCATTGGTTGATAATGTGGCATTTAACCTCCTAGTCTCGACTATGCTTAAGCATAGCAATTAAACTTAATAAATTCAAAGAACTACTGCATTATACACCTTGATGCTTAATGTAATATTAACGGAAGCTATTTTACTCGTACCAGTTTATCTTACCATTTTGAACAGGTATACAAGTTGCAGTTGTCCCGTAAATCAAGGATCATAGCCGGTATATTAGTTTCAAAGGTTATTCGAATGGTATTACCCTCAGCGTTACTGACTGATCAATATGAGCTCATAATGGCTCAAGGCTATTGGCGCCTGGAGATGGCAGAGCAGGAAGCGGTGTTTTATTTGGGCTATCGCAGCAACCCCTTTGATGGAAACTATGTTATTGCCTGCGGTTTGGCTGAAGTCATCAAGTATTTATCCCATTATGCCTTTTCAGAATCCGATATTGCCTATCTGCAATCTTGTCGAGCTCCAGAGGATGAGCCCCTGTTTGAACCCAGGTTTTTGCAGTATTTGAGCGAATTAAAGTTCACCTGTGACATTGATGCGGTTCCTGAAGGTACTTTAGTTCAGCCTAAAGAACCTTTGCTTCGGATTCAAGGCCCCTTGATACAATGTCAGATTTTAGAAACCGCTTTGATGAATTTCATGAATTTTGCCAGCTTGATCGCAACAAAAGCCAGCAGAATCTATTTGGTTGCTGAAGGTGACTCACTCATGGAATTTGGGCTGCGGCGAGCGCAAGGACCTGATGGCGGGCTCACAGCAAGTAGAGCAGCCTATATTGGCGGATGTAATTCCACCTCCAATGTTTTAGCGGGTAAAACCTATGGAATTCCCATTCAAGGTACTCAGGCGCATAGTTGGATTTTGGCGTTTCCTTCTGAATTAGAGGCATTCAGAGCTTTTGCCAAAACAATGAAAAGCCAAACGGTTTTATTGGTGGATACTTACGATACTGTCAGCGGAGTGAAAAATGCGATTATCGTTGGTAATGAATTGCGAAAAGAAGGGCACGATTTAGCAGCTATTCGCTTAGATTCCGGTGATATAGGAGCGCTAAGTACAACGGCTCGAAAAATGCTTGATGAGGCTGGTTTTGATAAAACACGAATAGTAGTGAGTGGAGATTTAGACGAGTATCGGATTAAAGAATTAAAGCGGCAAGGAGCGCCGATTAATGCATGGGGCGTAGGTACCCGATTAGTAACATCTCACGATCAGCCTGCGCTAAATACTATTTATAAATTAGCAGCCATAAAAAATGCGAGCAATCAGTGGGATTATAAATTGAAAGTCTCTGATCATGTTAAAAAAACAACCATGGCAGGCATTCATCAAGTGCGTCGCTATTTAACCAATGAAATATTTATTGGTGATTGTGTGTACGATGTTGTGTTTGGAATTAACAACGATTTTCTTCCTGGCTCTGATCAATATGAAGATTTACTGGTTCCAATTTTCAGAAAAGGAAAATTAGTTTACGAACAACCAAGTATTCTTGCTATGCAATCGCGCACTAAAACTCAGCTAAGACAATTTCTCAACAATGCTGAATCTTATCCAGTAACATTAGAGCCACAATTATTAAAACTACAACAAGATTTGGGTGCTAAACTCGAATAATTCTGGCTAATTGGTTTAGTACATCTAAAATAGAGGAGGTTTTCAAATGATGGATAAAAGACAAGACTGTATGTACGATTTGCATGGCATGTCAGAAGAAAAAGCCAAAGCTTGTGTCGTATCCGCTATTCGACAAGCGTCTGCGGATCATATAAAAAAATTACGATTTATTACAGGACGTGGAAAACATGTCAATAGTAAAGGTGAACGAGGGACTTTATTTAAAAAATTACCCGAGTGGATTAAAGAATTCGACTATGCTGACCTTGTAATAGTTGATGCCGAATTAGGGTTATATGATGTTAATATTAAATCCTCAAAGTTAATTATTTCGCCAGAAGAAAAGCGACTGCAAGAGATGTTAGCTGATGCTGATAAGGTAATTGGCCAGACTATCGAATTCACAAAAATGCTGGCAGGAGCTGGCATGCCTTATGCTCAATATATCTACGCAGGTTATCTTGAGAAAGGTAATTCTGATGCAAAAGTTGAAAAAGACACGAAATTAGCAGCTGAATATATGAAAAAAGCTGCGGATGCAAAATTTCCCTCGGCGATGCATGAATATGCACGTTTTTGTTTGCACGGAATTGGTGCTCAACAAAGTGATGAACAAGCAGTAGTGTGGTTGTGGAAAGCACACGAAGCAGGGGTAATTGAAGCCACTGAATCTTTAGCTCGCGCTTATGCTAATGCTTTTTATGGATTGAAGTATGATTATCAAAAAGCATTTGAGTTGCATACTATTGCTGCAAGAGCAGGGCGAACGGAATCCATGCGATTTTTTGGTGCACTTTATTTGGACGGAAACGGGGTTGAGAAAAACGAAAAACTTGGTGTTGAATGGTATGAAAAAGCCGCTAAAGGCCGCGATGCAAAAGCTCAATATAATATGGGCGTTTTTTATACTAAAGGTACTTATGTAAAACCCGATGACGAGAGAGCCAACTATTATTTCAAGCTTAGCGCTGATAATGGTGATCCAGATGCGCAATATATTTATGGGCAACATTTACTTTCAAAAGGTCCAGAATTCAAATCTGAAGCGTCTAAATATTTACTGGAGGCTGCTGAGAATGGCTCAGAAGCAGCCAATGAATTTTGGGGGAAAATATCTACTGGTGAAGATGCCAAAATTTTCTTGCGTCGATCCGCGCAAGCTGGAAATTTACAGAGCCAGCTTAAATTAGATAAATTAAATGGTATTGATAGGAAGCTAGAAGATATTCCATTAAAAGAAATTATAGAGAAATTTAGAGAGCTTGGGTTTAACGAAGCCGGGTTGATGAGGCGCTATCCGCGCTATCAATTGTTGGATATTATTCTACTGCATGCAAAAGGAAAAGATCGTAAAAGAGCATATCAATTTCTTCTCGATTTTGCAAAAAAAGATGATGCTGATGCAATTAGACGATTAATCTATTTTTATGAGAGAGGTGATGGCCTTTTTAAACTTAAAAAAGACACAGAAAAAGTTGCGGAATTACGCCAAAAGGCCGTGGATTTAGAAGATCCAGTTTCTATGGTAAAAATGGCAACATTGATTGAATTAGACGTAGGAAATCAAGATCGTTACACACATGCTTTTCTATTGTATGAAAAAGCTAGAAAATTGCGTTACCCAGCTGCGTTTTATTATTCTGGTATTTACTTTGAGAAAGGCTTGAACGGTAAACAAGATAATCAATTAGCTATGATTTGTTATCAAAAAGCTGTGGAGCTTGAAAAGGCAGAAGGTCATCTTGAAAAATTTATATTCGGGCCATTGGATCAATATGAAAGTATCATTGATAAAGCAAGTGCTGGAATTGAACGCCTTAAACCGCCACTAAAATCAGAGCCTGAAATTCAGCATAAACCTTACAGTGGGTTGAAGGGAGGGTTTTTTAAAACAGACGCGCCGAAGCCTTGGGATGAAAAGAAAAAATCTATGGAATTAAGTTCCGAAGTTCCTAAGGCACCTGTTACTGCCGCGCCAATTGCGCAAGTTTTGCCTGAAACTGTAAATGTGAATCCAGTTGCTTTCCCTGAAGCGCCAGTGGATGAAAGCGAGCCATCGTATGATTTAGTTACTTACCTTAGCGACACGGTATCAAGCTTGTTTTCACGGTTTTTTTGATAATACTAATTAGCTTAAAAATCCTGTCTGAAGAGATGTTTACGATAATATTTAAGTTCATCAATGGAATCGCGGATGTCTTGCAATGCCGTGTGAGTAGATTCTTTTTCCAGAGCAGAATAAACCTGAGGCGCCCATCGTTGGGCGAGTATTTTGAGAGTGCTGACGTCTAAATTTCGATAATGAAAGTATTCAGCAAGATGAGGCATGTAGCGATAGAGGAATCTTCGGTCTTGGTGAACGCTATTGCCGCAGAGTGGGGAAGCGCCTTCTTTGACGTACTGACTGATAAAGTTTAGCGTTTTTTGTTCGGCTTCTTGTTCGGTTATGTTGCTATTTCTGCATCGTTCTGTGAGGCCAGTTGAGCCATGAAGCTTGACACACCAAGCATTCATGTTAGCTAGGGTATCATCAGTTTGGTGAATGGCCATGACAGGGCCTTCTGCAATGATGTCAAGATGACTGTTTGTGACAATGGTTGCAATTTCTAAGATACGATCGGATTCAGGTTCTAGTCCTGTCATTTCGAGGTCTAGCCAAATTAGGTGACTATCGTTAGAGCTCATGCGTATTTCCTTCGTTCACTTTTGATATTCGAAAACTAACACACCACGAATTTTTTTTCATCAAGAATCAAGTTAATGAAGAATAAAGCTCCGTGCTTGACTGGGCAAGACGTCCTTTTCAAGAACACAATCATCTCGTACAAATTCGTTGCGTTCTTTAAGTCGGCGTTACAATCCGACTGTCTTTCCGCGAATGGCTCGCTCGGGTCCCCCTCGCTGCGCTTTATTTCCCTCCAAGAAAGTCGGATTCTTCGCCTACGCGACTCAGGATAATTAAATTTTATTGCCACAGGCAAAGCTAATGGAGATTGTTCGCTTTTTTTAAGAAAACTTTCCAGAGTCGAAGATTTTATTATTTAGCGCGGAGTGTGGAAGACTGGGCAAGATCTTGAAAAGGTAGATCTTGCCCAGTCCAACTCCTGTAATTCTCTTTTTTGTTTAGGCGATATCAATCTTAAATCTGGCGGCTTCCACTTGATAGCTCCTATGTATATACTCAACCTACATCGCGCTGAGTGAGTTAGCGAATGAATTCCAAGGATGGCGTGACTTTAAATGCAAAGGGAGTTGACGACTTTGGAAAACTCGGCACATGCAAAATCCGCCGTTAGAAAAGTGGCCATTGCCAGCCTTATTGGCACTACCATCGAGTGGTATGACTTTTTTCTCTATGGGACAGCCAGTGCCCTAGTTTTTCCACGCCTTTTCTTTCCCAACTTCGATCCTTTGACAGGGACGCTAGCTTCCTTCGCTACCTACGCCGTTGGATTTTTTGCCCGTCCGATTGGCGGAATAGTATGCGGGCATTTCGGCGATCGGATCGGTCGCAAGTCGATGCTTATTTTCACTCTTCTGCTCATGGGGATTGCCACCTTCCTCGTAGGGCTGCTTCCGACATACCACCAGATCGGCATCTGGGCGCCCATCCTTTTGGTGATAGTGCGTATAGCGCAAGGGTTTGGCATCGGAGGCGAATGGGGAGGTGCCGTATTGATGGCAGTAGAGCATTCTCCCAAGGGAAGACGCGGATTCTATGGAAGCTGGCCTCTCATCGGAGTGCCGGCGGGACTGCTGCTCTCAACCATCGTTTTTGGACTGATCACGAGTCTGCCTGAGGTGACGCTTTTTAGCTGGGGCTGGCGCATCGGGTTCTTGCTGAGCATAATTCTGGTCGTTACCGGACTGTTCATCAGGTTGTCTGTGGTTGAGTCACCCGTTTTCGCCGTGGTCCGGAAGACCCAAACCGTATCGAAGAGACCGATTATGGATGTGCTTCGCCAACACCCAAAGAACGTGCTTCTTGCAATGGGGGCAAAATTCGCGGAAAACGGCGTGTTCTATCTTTTCAGTGTATTTGTCCTTACCTACGCGACGCAGCCTGCCATCGGTTTTTCCAGAACTGCCGTTCTCAGAGCAGTTGCACTGGGAGCCGTCGTAGCGCTCTTTACGATCCCTGCATTCGGCGCCTTGTCGGATCGTGTGGGGCGCAGACCGGTCTATTTGTTCGGATCGATTTTTACCGGCTTATTCGCATTCCCTTTCTTCTTCCTGATAGAGACATCAAGCAACGCCCTGATGATGCTGAGCGTGGCTGTGGCGCTTGGCATAAGCCATGCAGCGATGTACGGTCCGCAGGCAAGTTTTTTTTCCGAGCTTTTTGGCGCGCGTGTGCGCTACAGCGGAGCCTCGCTCGGCTATCAGATGGCTTCGGTCGTGGCAGGAGGGCTGTCCCCTCTAATCGCGACGGGACTACTGCGTGAGTTCAACGCGTCATGGCCTATAGCCCTGTATATCGTAGCCATGGCACTCGTGACCACCGTCTCGGTGTTGGCTGCTGCTGAAACAGTTCACTATGACATCACCGCTGCAGAACTAGGGAACTAGATGTTAGTAGGTGACGCCTTCGCCATCAAGAATTGTGTTATAAGTTGGACTGGGCAAGAGGACCTTTTCAAGATCGCCGCACACGAATAGATTTTTTCACGCTCTCAAAGTCGGCGTTACAATCCGACTGTCTTTCCGGGAATGGCTCGCTCGGGTCCCCCCTCGCTGCGCTTTATTTCCCTCCAAGAAAGTAGGATTCTTCGCCTACGCGACTCAGGATAATCGTTTTTTTTTGCCTCAACAAATTCAGAGATCTTCGCAACTTTTTTTAAACAAGTTTCCAGAGTCATCGAAAAAAAAATTTAGCACGGAGTTGAGAAGACTGGGCAAGATCTACCTTTTCAAGATCTAGCCTGGTTACTGCATAAACTAATCGTAGCGAGAAGCACAAGAGTGCTGAAGATACAGAAGATTTGAGAAAATTTGTGACGGGAACATAGTTGACTCTATGTGACCGAACAAATTTTCTCAAATCTTCTGGAGATTCAGTATTATTGTGCTTCGCAGTAGATTGTTTATGCAGTATCCAGGCTTAGGACAGGATGTTTCGTCCGAAGCCTACATGGATGTATTTACGGCGGTCTTGAAAAGGTCGTCTTGCCCAGTCCAACCCCTTAGACAAAGTTTTATTTATAGGTGTGAATTGAATAGACTAGGTCTTAATTTGCGTTGACACTGATTAGGGCGCTGTAATAGTATTCGCCCATATTATATCTACGGAAGGATCAGAATTATGTCAGCGATCATTTTTACTGCTCTTGCCTATCTGCTCGGTTCGGTCAACACCGCCATAATCGTATGCCAACTCATGAAACTTCCGGACCCTCGAACTGAAGGTTCGAAAAACCCCGGCGCTACCAACGTTCTACGCATTGCAGGTCGAAATGCGGCCTTAGTTGTCCTAGGAGCGGACATCCTCAAAGGTCTACTCGCAGTGTGGATCGCTGCTATATTTGGCATTGGTGGATTTGGACTTGGGCTCGTAGCATTAGGTGCTACACTAGGGCACATTTTCCCCGTGCTCTATGGCTTTCAGGGTGGCAAAGGCGTTGCGACTGCTTTAGGTGGTATTTTAGGACTATCATTTCCCATTGGAATCGTCTGTGGCGTCACGTGGCTAGTCACTGTTTTTATCACTCGATACGCATCATTGAGCTCACTGATTGCTGTTTCAATCGCACCGTTTTTACTTCTATTCATTAATCCAGGGTATTTTGTGCCTGTACTGCTGATAGCAGGGGTTGTTGCATGGAGACATTTAGAAAACATCGCTCGACTAAGGTTAGGCACTGAAAACAAAATGGATTTAGGCAATCCGCCAGTTTATCCACCTAAATAATATTATTTATAGTCGCTTGTCTATAATTGCTGACCTTGCTAAGCTATCCATTCTGACAAATGTCTTAGGAAAACTATTAAAATGAAAAGGATACTTCAATTTATTAATGTCACCCTTGCTATCAGTTGCTTATTTATTGGCACTGCAGCAGCGGCAACTCCCATTACACTAAAAAATATTCGAGTATCAGAAACAGCCGCAACAACACAAATCATGCTGGAATTTTCGCAAAATTTTGATTACGAAGATTTTGAACTTCACAGTCCTGAACGATTTGTTGTTGATTTGTACCGAGTAAAATTAGGAACCTCGATTCCTGATGAAGACTTACCAGCGCCACTGAAATCACTTCGATCCAGTGTCAATTCGGAAAAATGTCGACTCGTGATGGATCTAGATCATTACGTAAAACCTCAAATCACTCACTTGGCTGGTAATGGACGCGATGCTCCAAAATTAATCATTGATATTCCTCGACAAGGAATGAGAGCGTTATCTTCATCACACAGTAGAATCTCATCTTTCACAAAAAAAATTGCCGATCATGCTAATGAAACACCGAATGCAGGATCTTATGGAATTTCTGGAATGGCATTACAAAATGTTGGACTGTCTAGAACCATTGATGCAGCAGAAAATAATGATTTACCAAAGCCAGGATCGTTCAAAGCACCAAAAGCTCGTGACGTGGTTGTTGTAATCGACCCAGGACATGGCGGTAAAGATCCAGGTGCACGAGGTGCTACCGGAACTCAAGAAAAAGATGTGGTTTTAGCGATCGCAAAACGATTACAAGCACAAATTAATCGGCAGCCTGGGTTTCGTGCCGTTTTAACACGAAACAGTGATTACTTTCTAAGTTTGCGCAATCGTTTAGCTTTAGCACGTAAATACCGTGGCGATATGTTTATTGCTATACATGCGGATGCACATGATCATGTAAATGCGTGTGGAGTAGGAGTTTATGCACTATCACAACGTGGAGCAACGAGTGAAGCGGCGCGTTGGTTAGCGCAACAGGAAAATCAATCTGAACTTGTTGGTGGAGTAGATCTTACAGACAAAGATCAAGTATTAAAATCAGTGTTACTTGATTTATCACAAACACAATCCATTACCGCAAGTTTACAAATGGGTTCTGTTTTACTCGATAATTTAGGTCAATTTGCACAGTTACATCATAATAGAGTGGAGCAAGCGGCTTTTGTCGTATTGAAATCACCTGATATTCCTTCTTTGCTCATCGAAACGGGTTTTATTTCAAATAGCGCTGAAGAACATCGATTACGAACACCGTATTATCAAGATCGCATCGCCACTGCATTATTGTCAGGAATAAAAAATTATTTTGTTAACCATCCACCGCGAGGTAGCTTATTAGCATTACACGCAAGAAAAAATTACGATACATAAATGGCTAGGATATTAGTATGAAAATACATCGGCTTGATCCCTTATTAGCGAATCAAATTGCGGCTGGTGAAGTTGTTGAAAGGCCTTCTGCGGTTGTTAAAGAATTATTAGAAAATAGTTTAGATGCAGGCGCCACAGAAATTGAGATCGCGATAGAGCAAGGTGGATTAGGATTAATTAAAATTCGCGATAATGGTTCAGGAATAGCCAAAGAAGATTTAACCTTAGCGTTAGATCGGCATGCGACCAGTAAAATATCCAGCGTAGAAGATTTAGAAAATGTGGTTAGTTTAGGTTTCCGTGGTGAAGCTTTAGCAAGTATATGCGCTGTTTCACGATTAACATTAACATCGGCAATTGCCGGTGAAACTAGTGCTTGGCAAATAAAAAGTGAAGGTCAAGTCGATAATTTAGATGTTATTCCTGCTGCACATCCCATAGGGACTAGTATTGAAGTGCGCGATTTATTTTTTAATACACCCGCACGACGAAAATTTTTACGCTCCGACAAAACCGAATTTTCGCATATTGAAACAGTAGTTAAACGAATATTATTGAGTCGATTTGATATCGCCATTTCGTTAACACACAATCAAAAATCTATATTAAATTGTAAAATTGCATCAACATTACAACAGCAAGAATCTCGTGTTGCGAGCATTTGTGGTGATGATTTTATACAACAGGCTTTGGCGATTGACAGCGAAGCCGCTGGATTGCGTCTCTGGGGTTGGATAGGATTGCCCACATTTTCTAGAACCCAAACAGACAAGCAATATTTTTATGTGAATGGACGAGTAGTGCGCGATAAATTACTGACGCACGCGCTTCGTCAGGCTTACGACGATGTTTTAATGCACGGACGTCATCCGGTTGCGGTTTTGTTTTTAGAATTAGATCCGTTTTGTGTTGATGTGAATGTACATCCAACGAAACATGAAGTGCGATTTCGTGAAAGTCGACTAGTTCACGATTTTATTCGTCGAAGTGTACAACGTGTTTTAGCAGAAAATTCACCTGAGCAACAAATTGCAAAAATGAACGAAAAAAATGCTCATTCTGTGGCTCATTCAACCGAGCGTTCAGATTTATTGAATACTGTTTCTGCCTCGCAAACACCTTTATCTTTAGCGCCACAACAGGCTGTTTTGTCACTCTCAAGTAATAAGAGTGAGCCAGAAAGAAATGAATCACCCTATAGAAGCAGCGTAGGTAGAGCGAGCTATTCAGGACCCCAATCTCGAGAAATGTCTGCTTATTATGATCGAGCATCCGCTGCAACAAAATCACATCTCGTCGAAGAACATATGGCTGCATACACTACAATGCATGCAACAGCCGATGAATTAACGGAACAATTTAATTCTCAACATGCTGATATAGCCAGAGTAGAAGAGCAGAGTGATTCACCAGAAATTCCACCGCTAGGATTTGCGCTGGCACAATTAAAAGGTATTTATATTTTAGCTGAAAATGCTCAAGGATTAATTATTGTTGATATGCATGCTGCTCATGAGCGAATAAATTACGAAAAATTAAAAGCTCAGTATGCTACAGGAAAAATAATTGCCCAAACATTGTTGATTCCAGTGACCGTTTCAGTAACAGCTCAAGAAGCAGATTGTGCAGAAGAATTTTCTGAAACTTTCTCTCGTTTAGGCTTAACCGTAGAACGTCATGGTGAAACGAGTTTAGCTGTGCGACATGTCCCTACATTATTGCAAACTGCCGATATTGCTCAGCTCGTGAAAGATGTGATTGCTGATTTAATAACCTATGAAAATAGTGAACGAGTTGAGTCTCATATGAATGAACTATTGTCATCTATGGCTTGTCATGGATCGGTTCGTGCCAACAGGCCGCTGACAATTACCGAGATGAATAATTTACTGCGAGATATGGAACGCACAGAACGTTCGGGACAATGCAATCATGGTCGACCTACCTGGTCTCAAATGAGTTTAGCGGAATTAGATAAGCTATTCTTGCGTGGGCGATAAGGCATCACATCAAACATTGACGTATTTTATTAACACAAAAGCTAAAACACTCTTTAAGATGATCTAATAGCAGAGTGCAAAGTAAAAAACTACCCACATCAGAACTGACCGCTTATTTAGTTGTATTGCCAAATATAATAATTTAAATATGTCGCAAACAAGAGCCATATGGTATAAGGCACGAAGAGCAATGCTGCCAACCTCGATTTATTATAGATTTTTACTGTAATCAATATTGCAATGATAGTGATCAATACTATGCATAACAGCGAAACTGCTGTGAGATGATAAATAAAGAAGAGTGGCGTCCAGCTCCAATTTAATAACAGTTGTGCGATGTAATACCTTTTTATTGCTAAAAAATTGTGGCTTGTATGGTTCCAGATAATCCACCCACTTATTGCAATAAGTACATATAGGAAAGTCCAGGCGATTCCAAAAACGTAATTTGGTGGAGTTAGTGGTGAACGATTTAAACCAAGATACCAACTATCAACTCCACTTTTGGAGAGATTACCTATTATAGCTCCTACAACAAGGAGGCTAAAAATCCAGAGAATTAAGGAGAGAGATTTATTCACTAATTTAATCATGATTTCCATCCATCTATTGCGTCACCTTTGCTATAGAGCTGTGCCATATACCTATCTCTGAGTTTGCGTCACTATTCTATTAAATACAAGTTTTAACATACTGAGATAAAAAATTCATTCTATAACATTACTCTTTTTTTCATTGATTATATTTAAAACCCTATCGAGCTTTTCTTCTATGATATCAATTTTTTCAAGATTAATTTCATTTTCGTCAGAGCTGCTTCTTTGCATGGCTTCAACGATTACGGCAATAAAAAGATTGAGCACACTAAATGTGCCAATTAAAATATAGCTTATGAAAAATAGCCATGCATAGGGTTTGTCTTGCATGACTGTACGGACTATTTCAGGCCAGCCCTCCAAAGTCATAATCTGAAACAGGCTAAATATTGAAGTATGGAAGTTTCCAAACCATTGAGGGAATTCCGTCCCATATAACTTACTTGCCATTAGTCCGAATACACAAATAATGATGCCCATAACAGCAGCTATTGCTCCAATGCCAGGGATAGCCATTACTAAACCTTCAATGACCCCTCTGAGTTTAGGAAAGATTGATATCAGGCGAAGTATTCTCAGGGCTCTTGCTGCCCGAAGCGCGCTAAATGCACCTTGTGATGGAATAAGTGCAATGCTAACAACAAATAGGTCAAACAGAGACCATGGGTCTTTAAAGAAATTCACCCCATGAGCAATTAAGCGAATCATTAGTTCTATTATGAAGATGTATAATATCAATTGATCAAGAAATCCTAATAAACTTCCATACGAACTCATGAGGCTCGGATAAGTTTCCATGCCCAGAATTATCGTATTTATAATAATCAATATGGTAATAAAGTAGGTCCACGTGTTGCTTTTTACTATTTTTATAAGGGGTTTTGAAACAACTATCAAATTATACATTATCTTGTCTCTACTTTGTTATTTTTTTTATAAAAGGAATAAAGAGCGCCACAAGCGAGAATAAATATTGTGATGATTAATGATAAAATGGGTGGTATTTTTGCGAGTCCAAAAGCGTCTGCTATAAATATTTTAGACCCAATAAAAACGAGTATGATTGCTAGTGCATATTTTAAATAATAAAAACGATCAATAATTGAAGCTAGTGCAAAATAAAGAGCTCTTAAGCCTAAAATTGCAAATATATTACTGGTATAGACGATATAAGGGTCTTGAGTGATCGCAAAAATTGCTGGAATGCTATCAACAGCAAAAATCAAGTCAGTAAATTCAACCATCACCAGGGCGATGAATAGTGGGGTTACAAATAGTTTCTTTATATTTGAGTGAGGATCTACTTGGTAAACATAGAATCTATGATCATCAATTGATTCAGTAATGTTAAGATGGTTTCTTAACCATTTAAGTAGCAGATTCTTAGAAATATCCACGGGTTTGTGGGATAAAAAGATCATTTTGATTCCTGTCACAATCATAAAGATTGCAAACAGATA
>JAIEPX010000024.1 GCA_019748175.1 Gammaproteobacteria bacterium | reverse complement strand
TCTTACCGTGGTCCACGTGACCTATTGTGCCCACGTTGACGTGGGGAAGGGTCCGTTCAAAGGTTTCTTTACCCATTGGTTACTCCTCTAAATTAATGACTCGCAATTGGAGCCCACAACCGGGATTGAACCGGTGACCTCTTCCTTACCAAGGAAGTGCTCTACCACTGAGCTATGTGGGCAATAGCCCGCCGTCAGAGCCTATCCTGTATGGAGCGGGTGATGGGAATCGAACCCACGCTATCAGCTTGGAAGGCTGAAGTTCTACCATTGAACTACACCCGCAGTTCTGACACACAACTCCACAAACACAGAAAAATCTTTCTTAACACACCATCCTAGATCGGCTGTTTGGTGGAGGGGGTAGGATTTGAACCTACGAAGGCAGAGCCGCCAGATTTACAGTCTGGTCCCTTTAACCACTCGGGAACCCCTCCGAAATAAAGCATTCGATTCTCACGCAGCGCACTTGAAAAGTCAATAAATAAGAAAGATTTGGCAAGATTAAAAATAGACGCCATATGAAATGCGTCAAACACATGACCCGAATTTCCTAAACTCAGGCTGCACTGCAATTTGACGCACAACAAATTTTTAGAACATCATTAATTTATTTAGGTGGCTCAATTCCACTGGTCAATTTTTCATCTGAATTCGGCATATGCTTGGGATCTATCAGAACATGATAATGATTCTTTGCACCACCGACTATCATGGAAGTATAAAACAAGTTAATCTCTCCATTCGGTTTTGGATTCGATTTATCTGCAGTCATACTTGGCTCTAAGTCAGTACCATTCTTAGATATTACATAGATATTGAAATCTACATTCAACAGTTGAATGCAAGCAAGAATTTCTAGATTACCACCCCAAGAACCTTTGGGCGCTTGCATATCATCAAGATAATGATCAAAACGAGCTCGCAAAGCATCAGCGGTCAATTCTAGATCACTGAAAAATTCTTCTTGGAAGTGTCCTAAAAACTCCGAATAATGAGAATTATCACGCATATATGCAACTATTTTTGTTCTCAAATTGACATTAATTAATGCTTCAAGAAAACCAGAATTATCACCTCTTGAAATAAAATCAGTTTGACCTTCAAAAGCAGACAAAATTTTGCGCAATTTTTCATATTCAATGACCTCATCATGTAACTTAAATAACGCATCAACTCTGGATTTAAACTTGTCATTATCTCCTAACACGGGCAATAAATAACCCAATGCGATAGCATAGAACAAACAAGTATTATCACCTGGCACATTGACATCAAATACTTCTAAATCTTGATTAGGTAATTTAAATTTCTTTAACTGCCAACTTTTAGATACTTTCCGTACTGGTTGAGAGAAAAAACGAACATTCGGAGTCGATACGCCAAATGATGGGCGAGAAAAATCATTCGACTGCGCTCGTTGAGACGAACTCGGCACTGGCACCAACAAAGTACATTGAGAGAAATCGGTCACCTGCGAAAGTTCATATCCACCAACAAGCATAAAGTCTACACAGTTACTAGATCCTTCTTGCACTGCGTTAGATGAATAAAGAGTCAAAACATCATCTGATTTAAACCAAACTCTGCAAGGGAGTTCTTTCAATACTGCAAAGCAGACTAAAATTGCGACGCTCAAAGATTTCTTTCCATCTTGGAATAAATTTAAATAATCTTCATATACCTTACCTTGCATTTGCTCTCCCAACTCTTTCTCAGCAGCGTTGCAAAGATCGATAACCCTTTCATCTGGCTCTTTCATAGCCGCTTTATTTTTTAATGCCTCAGTCAGTTTACTGCATGCTAACATTAACGGACTATTCTCAGTTGGCGCAGATGTTTTACTTCTTAAGGCATCCACGAGTTTAGTTAAGCCCTTATTCTCATTTGGCAATGCAGCAGTGGAAGAAGAAAGTAAATAATGCCTATGGAATTCATAGATCAATAATGAAAATAATTTTGAGTTTTTCTCAAGAAGTGTTTTTCGCGATTCCTGCTTCATCAGTAACTCTAGAACTGACTTCCTATCTGTTCTGAATATTTGCAGACACTCTTCCCAATCATTAGAAGAAACAGAAGGATACTGAAACATGACACGATACTTGTTTGAAACATAACCTGCAATAAAAGTATCACGTTTATTCGAAGAGCGTCTATCCTGTATAACCGAGACTTCTTTGGGCTTAACTAAACTACTTAATCTTTTCTCCTGTTTTTCGGCTTCTATGAAAGCCTTAATAAATTTATCAATCTCTGGGATTATTGTATCATTAACATCAAATTTCTTATTTACAACGACCTTATCATTGTTTTTTTGAGAACATTCCAATTGCTTGCCGTTGACCTTTAATTCAATTTCCAACTCATAATTAACCGAAAGTATAGCCAATGTTTTCGCTACCCCCCCTATTAAAGAGCCCTCATCATTTTTGTCTACTGAAAGCCTTCTGACCATATAATCAATTAGATCAACTGCTTCTATACTCTGCAGTAGATTGAGATATTGAGAGATAGTTTTAGCGTCTGCATTACAAATATTGACCAAGATATCTTCCAGCAATTTTATTTTATCAATCTGAAGCTTTATACCTAAGCTGCAATAAGTTTCTACTATGAAACAATGTGGTTCGGATGTGAAATTTAATGTACTCGGCTCTTCCAAAATATTATATTGCTCTTTAGTAAAACTTTGAGGCCGACTTCTATTGACTCTGACCAAAATATCTAATACCCACGATTTATAATCTAATTGACCAGCATCTTCATAACTTAATTGATTGAATAATTTTAACAATGCTTCAATATAAGCGGACTCTGCAAATAAATGAGGGTAATAGTCAATCATCTCAAGCACCATGTCAGAATTGTCTATCTCTGATACCCTAGACCCTATTCTGCGCGGCCTAATATTTACAAGCACGCCAAAATTCTCACTATTTAAATAGGGCAAAATAAATCCAGGATCAATGCTTAACGGTATTTTCTTTATACGGCAGAATGAATCCACTAACTTAAGAAACATCGACGAATCAATCTTAACTTTTTTTCCTAGCTCATTCACTTCACCCGAAAAAAGCTGTATCAACGACTGAGAAGCCCTTGTGACATCAACCATAAACGCATCATTGCAGGAATAGAAAGATTGCAGATAACCACCAAACCATCTACATATATACAAAAGACCTTCCAAATAATATTTATTTTTTTCAACATTTGCAGATGCTTTGAATTCATTACTGACTTCTACAACTAGTTTTTCGAGCAGAGGAGCGCCGTTAAATTCGGAAACTAGATATTTAGATAAGGCATCAAAAAACTGGTCATAAAATTCCAACAGACACTCTATTTTTCGAGCATCAGCTTTACTTGCAACCATGAATGACATCAATTGATCAAACAGTGCCACTCGCAGCTGAATCATTATACCATTCAAATCTCTTTCACTTAATATATTTAACACATGAGACAAACCTCTAGAAAAGTATTTCTCAGTAGATCTTTCTAGCGCCTTGCTCACTATTTTGTTTATACAATTTAAAATAAACTGAATATTTTTAGAATGAGATAACATCTCTTTAACAAAATCTAATCCCTCATAGCAAACTAGATTTTCTTGATAATCCTTACACCACTTTGTTTCAGGTTTAGCAAGAAGAGCGAGAACTTTATCGAACAGCACTTCCTCCATACTCACAGGATAATTAAATTGGGGCAGTCTAATAAACCCGAGCAATTCAATTGCATCTTCATCTGATTTAATGGCATCAAATAGAGCGGGAATATTTTGATAATCAATTGTGCCCAAGCCAATTTCATCATAACGACGACTGAAACATCTATCTAGAAAAATAAAGCTCGCCTGGCGAATAGATTGATTGGTATTTACCAACCAAGAAATCGCATGACGAACAACTTGAACACCATTATTTTTATCAGTTAAAATATCGGTACAATTAATAAACACATGAACCATTAAAGAAATCAACATGTCGCTTTCATCTGGCATATCTTTATTTATTCTTTCAACACAATCTACTAGAGAAGCAATAATATCGTTTTGTAAATTCGGCGAAAAAACTAAAATATTTTTAGAATCAATATACGTTAAAGCTTGACTGATTTTTACCCAGTCTGCGTTAGGCATCCTCATTATTTTGAAAAAATTAATTTCTAAACTTTCATCGAGCACTCTTTTTTCAGCAGGCGTAATATCCTCTCCTTGAGCCTTTCGTTTTGCTATTAACGTAGTGGCTTCGTCAGCCAAGTTCTCTCCCGCCTCGCTAGCATTAGTAATCCCCTCACTAAAATTAACTTCAGCTATTTGAGAGATCTCAAGCTTGAATTTTTTTAGGCCCTTTGGAATTTCTGAATGATCATAGGAATTTAATTTTATTTTTGTTTTTTCAAATACAAAACTACACCTTTCTTTCTGGCGTTAGAAGTCTCTGACTCATTTGACCATAAATCAGCTTCTCCTGATCCTGCTGCTTTTTTTCTCAACATATTTTTCTTTTTGGACGTAGCAATATCATCAACGGCGAGATCTCGTGTCAGCTCATCGCCTCGATAGTGAATCACATCCCCAATATTCAGATAGTTAATACTATCTAATTCCACATTAGAAACTGATAGCTCAAAATTAGCCTCACGAGAAACCATTTTCATCGTACCGCCAGGCGCCAAATAACCAAATATCAATTCTAAATCAACAATGGCTTGGAAATATGGTGGCATAAATTTTTCATCATAAAGCCATTGAATTACTTTGAGTGGGAGCTCGCTTTTGTTGAATTCTCTGACTTTTTTAGAAGCATCTATTAATTGACATAATGGAGCAATTTCCTCTAATACCTCTAGTTTTTTTATCTCCACTGATTTATAGCTATTCATCACATATATTTTATAAGTAGGCGAATCCGTACTCAGCTCGTTATATACGCAAATCAAGAAATATGCTTTTTTAACAGCAGGTTGTGCTGGTTTTTTTTCTTGGGATTTAACACCTTGTGGTTTACTTGCTTGTGATTTTTTTAATAATTCAGCGCAACTCAACTGCCAATTGTGTATATACTGTGGGCTAGGAATATATTTAACACTACGCACTCCTACATTGTCTCTCACAAGAGTATTTGACTCACGATCAAGCTTTGCTATAGTCACACTAATTTCAAAATTTTCATATTCCGCAGCAAGCTGCCTCCATAAGTCAGACGATTTATCAAGTTTGAGCCTTAACTCTATATCATTTTGTTGTGGATCAGAGAGGGGGATTTTTTTATCATCACCCTTCTCGCCTCTAAAATAATGTCCTAAATTTTTAAATGGCTTCAGCGGGGGTATTTTACCTTCATAATCATGCCCGCTACTTCCCTCAGTGTCCCCTCTGCCTAATGTTAATGACTCTTGAACTAACGTTTTTTTATATTTGATCGTTTTTAACCCTAAAAAGCCATTTGTGAAGTCTTTCAATTGATTTTCACAGCGTGCTATTCTTGCCTTATTTTCAGGGGATTCAGCACTAAATGGTCTTTCTAAAAGCATATAAATTGTATCAGGCAGTTCTGTATTATAAAAAGTCTTGAAATTGGCCGCCGCATCTTGCGCTCTTTGAAAGCCTGATAATTCTTCTGAATTGCTATCTCCAGCCTCATTAAAACCCTGACTGATTTCAGTCGCTGTAACCGCCATAGCAATCAATTTATTAGCTCGCTCCAATAATTTATAAACTTTCGATTCAGCAGCGCTAATACCTTGGTGAAAACGCGTATGCGGTGCATAACTAACAGTTAGAGCTGTAATCTCTTTTCCACTCTCATCTATAAACGAAGGAAGTTGATTCATTATATTATCTAAAGCATGATTAAATTCTGCAGTATTAAACGGTCTTATTTTGAAAAAAGTTCCCCCTTCTTTTTCTTTAAGATTTCCAGATTCATTATGAACTTCTCGACCTTGCTGATCTAATGAAGCTCCACCAGCCTTAATATGTCCGCCAGGAATATTGGATACAACACCTGGCTTAAAAGTCAAACTACTTGAACCTTCAACAGATCGCATTGAAGCATCTTTAGAATCATGCCTAAAATACGTTTCTTCTTTTTCTCTACCAAAATAATACCCATTAATTATTGAGTCACCAATGTCTCTGAGTAGGGCATCAAGATATTGATTCAAATATGAATCATGCAAAACATTTTCTTTTCCTTGCCTAACTTGAATTTTGATTTTTGGCTCCTGTGTTTTTAGAGGACTTACTACAGGTGGGTCAAAATCAACAACGTCAGTTGTCTCAACGAAATACTCAATTTTCTTAAGCTTGTTATTAAAACCAATCTTATTTAATACCCGCTTAAGATTTGCACTCAATCCTGCTTCCAGACCGGCAACAGAGAAATCGATACCAGTATCCAGCGATCCTGCCCGACCATGCTGATTATACCCAGAATCTTGTTGATACGTTGTTTGTTTATGTCGTTTTATTTCCGGATGTTGCTTAACACCTTTCTGATATGCCGCATCGTCGAGCTCATATAAATCAATTTTCGAATAATCGACACTACCATCGGTTTTATAGTCCAACAACAGTCTAAAATAGGCACTATTTTCACCATTGATGAATCGCCGATACCAGTCATTAATAGTTTTTCCCAATGGACCGCGTATTTTTCCTTGAGCGTATAATGTAAGCGTCGCTTCATAGGCTTTCGCTGGGGGCGCTAGAGCTTGACGAGGTGCATTCACCTTTGCCAAAAAATCATTGTATGCAGCAAGTTGACTACCCTCTAATTCCATTTTGATTGCTTTTAAGTGTTCAGCCTTAACGTTTCCGTCTGTATCTGTATCCTTCCCCGCTTTCTCAACTGCTTTGGTAACTGCCGCTTTTTTTAAAGCGCTAGAATCAGTAGCGATACTATTCACAAATGCAGATAACTCGGAGAATGGCAATGCTTTGGAATCCTTAGTTTCAGGAGTTACGGCTTTTGATTGTAAGGCTTCAGCGGCCTGAGCAGCTTGGGGTTTTGCTACCATATCCGTAACAGTCTCAGTAACTTTAGAAAGTACAGCTACTGGATTAGATGCATCTGAATGTATAACACTTTTAGCCTTATCCGCAATACCTTTTACTGCTTCAACAACCTTTGGAGCCACTTCAGTTAATTTACTTTCATTTATTTTAACTTCCAGAAGCTCACCGAGCGCACTAAAACCAAAACTCTTAAGCAGATCTCCAAATTCATTATTCAGATTTATAGTAGGTATCAATTTTTTAATAGCTTGCATTAACTGCTTTAAATCTTTAGGAACAATATCATTCAAAACTTTGGTAATATTATTTAATGACTCGATATTTTTTGGATCATTATATTTATTACGGAATTCTTTACGTATCAGTTTCTTTAATTCATCTATATCCTTACCCCCAAATAAATGTTCAAATGGTAAAACAATAGCGTCTGCAACACTACTGACTTTTTTATTTAATTTAACTGCTATCGATTGTTTCGCATGTTCATCACCATTCAAACTGGCTACAGCATCTCTTACAAATGCTTGCCATCCTAGTTTAGCTAACCCCAACGCTCTCTCTGGAATCTCTACTGTATGAACATTAGCCGGCTGCACAAAAGCTTGCGGGTTTGATAAATCAATATTTAATTTACCCACTATCTTAATAAAAGCCGTATTAGCTTTTATATCTGGAATTAATATTTCTAACTTGCTAATAAACAATTGCAGATTAATTTCCTCATAACTTTTAAAGTCTAGAGTTTCAACTAATTTGTTTCGAGTTGCGGTATCAGCAGTAAGAAATTTGTCTTTGATGATATCCCGAATAAATTTACATAACAATTCAACATTTTTAGCATTATCAGGCTTTTCGGAATTAAATAATTGCTGTCTAAAAGGCAATAACAAAACATCTGCAGCACTGGAAAGATACGTGCCAAGTTGCCGGTATGCCTCTAATCTCTCAGGCTCCTGGTCAGCAGTTAATTTTTGAAAATGAAACTGCAAGCCATCACGCGCAATACTAACAAACTTTTGCATAAGTTCTTCCCTTAATGACTGATTAACGTCAGTTCAACCTAACTACAAACAGTGGGTTAGTGTATAGTGAAATTTACTGATTGACTTCCGCAAGAAAAATCTCTATCGCGCTTCGTTTTTTCATAAATTTTCAGCTGATTCCAGAAAAGTTACTAAATCCGTTTCTGCAACCAATGCGAGCAATTCGCCCTTGTTTGAACAACCGAACTTCGCTTTGAGATTTTTTAGATAAAATTCAACAGTTCGATGCGATAGATTTAATTCGCGCGCAACTGTCTTTACTGTTCTACCGCTTGCTAATGCACACAAACAATCACTCTCACGTGGTGTGAGATAAATTCCAGAAAATTCTCCATTCAAATAAATTCGCTCGCGTTTGGGATCACGAGCATTTTTCGCTAATTCATCTCTATCTTCTGGGCCTAAATTTGTATAAAGAAATGCGTAATTAATATTACCTTTATTTAAAACTTCATTAAGAATTCCCTGCCAATAACTAAGCGATTTATTCATAGAAAATTCCCTTCTAAAAAATTAATTCTTCCAATCATTAGAGTTTCCACAAATCAGACGGTAACTATTCGCCTTTCTTTCGTCAATACAGTACATCGTAATTTAATTCCACTTTCTCACGTGAGAAATCGCTGACTTTTAGTCTCAGAAGACAGGGGGGCATCAATGCTGCCCCCCCACTACTAACGGGATTAGGCCTTGAATGATCCCTTAATTTCAGGCAAAGAGTGTACTTCTAGGACTGTTTAACCTTGATAATTACCACTTATTATGGTATAAATAGCATTAAATATAATCAAATAGGCATTATTAATGAGAGCTCGAACAGCACAATCATCCGAAAGTATGAAAAAGCACCGATCCACGTTTACGGAATTTTTCAAAGCTTGCAGCTATACTGAAAATAAAGTCGCCCCGAATACTGTTACTCTACAATTCAATAGTACAAATACCTCTCACTCTTTTTTTAACTTCGTGAAAGAGCGCTTACCTTTATTAAATATTGAGTTTCCAAAAGTTGATTACGCCGCTGTTCATTTAACAAATGAGCAATATTTCTATTGTCAACGCCAAGCCATGTGCGAACGGGGTCAATTGACAATTGCCTATGTAGATAATTGTTTGTTAAAAACATTGCGTGCTGATGAATTTGATTTTAGTTATCAATTTATTCTCGGCATAATTCCTGGTGAAAACAACTCGCGAAGACTTCACAATTTACGACCCTCTCAACGCAAACAATTTTTAATTGCGCCAGATGGTATAATTAAACCAAGAGAAAACAAACAACCGATGTATTCATCCAAAGATAAAGCTGGATTTTCACAAGCACAATCAAATACCCTCTTAGATCCTAATGCACTCAGTCGCGCTTTTGGATTTAGTAGAGATCAGCGAAATGACAAATTATACGGAATCGTAACACACACCAACGATTCACTTTTCAATAGACTACTAACGGACGACTCGGGAACTGTAGGTAGAATATTTGATTTTGATTCCGCTGAACATGCTGAAAATAGTTTGTCCTGGTTAAAAGAACGCCTATATACTACACAACAAATCGAAGAATTCAAAAGAGCCAATAAAAGGGCCAGAAAATCCAATCCCAGAACTAACGAAGTTTTGGCTAGAATTCGTTTTAACCCGTATCGAAGTGTTGTCAGTATTTGTTCAGATACTTTGGGAGCCCGATTACTGGCTTATGATTTCGCTCAAGAATTACTCGAACATTATAAAGCGTATGCTGAAAAAAATAATCTTATAGTCAATCCTAATTTTAAAATTCCCATCATTTTCTATATTCGTAAAAACAAAATTTCAGGGTTCTTTTCACAAGTTTATCACGATATTACAGAATACACTGATCAAATTCGAAAAATTGACGAAGCAGAATGCGCCAAAATTTATTCCAATTTAAAAGAAAGAACTCAGCATTACCGAAATAATGATTTTGAATTTCTCTTAGGCCTTCCTGAAATCACACTAGACATCTTACTGGATACTTGCCTGGGAGAACCCCTTGCTTATGTAATGCTAAAGAATGGCTATACACGCATGCTCATGCGATTGTTAGGACATCCTAACCCCTCTCTGCGCATTCAAATCTTTGATGCACTTATAGGATTCTCTCCCTGCTTATTTAAACAAAATGACCCCATTATCGCCAAACTTATTTTGGCAGAACAATTTGACCTCGCTGACAAACTCATTCAAGCCACGGGATCAGAAAAATATCAGATTAAATCTGCCAATTATGGATATGAATTACTTCATCAGTATCTTCTACACCAAGGTAATCCGCGTCAAATTCAATACATGGACCTTGATCTGATGCTTCTTCGCGCAGCCCGAGATAATGAATGGGTTACTGTTAAATTATGCCTGAAGGAATTTCCTACTATTAGTGAAAAAACTCTAAAAGAACTCTTCTCAATTGCCGTAAGTTCTAATAAAGACTGTGAATCCGAATTTTTGTGCCATAAAAATTCTGAATTTAATGAGATGATAGTTGAATTTTTTAATCTATGCATATCTCACAATAAATGGAAACGTGCTATAGCACTTGTATCAAATCCTGTAATTTACTCGAACAAGTCCCTTCTAGGATCTGCCTTAATATCTGCGTTAAAAACCAAACAATCTGAAGCAGCTAAATTTTTTATTCAGGCGGGAGCGCTTCCTGAAAATGCTAAATATACATCTCTTACGGCTGAAGGCGTGGTTTATCCTGCACTGAGTAATCAACTTTTTGAGCTAGTAGGTGACGCAATAATTTTAGATGAAAAAATTAATGATGATGCTGCACCAATTCGCCACCTTGTTGCTCTGCATTTAGCCCGTGAAATTGGCCATGCAGAAAGCATTGCTTGTTTAGAACAACATACTGCTCATTTCGGCTCAATAGATTTGAATAAGATCAAAACCGCTATTTGCTATTTATTCATTTCTGCTCTTTACAAACATACCACCCAACTAGCTGAGTCCCGTCTACTTTCACTTTGCCATCAATACCAATTATTACCTGTGGATAATCATAACATTTATGATGCCTTAGGCTTGATTATAGATTATTATCATGACACTGTAACTTCATTATATAGCTGGGACATTCCCAAGGTAATTTCATATTTTGTCAAACTTTATCTGCTCAAAAAAGATATCAAAACATTGGTTTTCATTCTTAATAAAAAATCTGGTGGGCCTAGACACTATTACTATCATTCTGCCCGAAATAGTATGTTTAATATCCTATTAGATAATCTCAATGATGATACACTAGAGATTATTAGAGCCTTTTTAAAAGAATTCATAGATATTGAGCCTAGTCAATCTTTAAAAGAGGAGAAAGATTATGATTGGCGCAGCACGCGCAGACAGTTCTCAGAGAACACATTCCGTAAAGACTTCAGCGAAGACAAAATACTATTGTTATTTGAAATAGGTTTTGCGTTAGCAGGCAGACAATGGGCAGAAGGCTTTAAACTAGTACTCGATAAAGGGTTTCTAAAAGCAGCCACCGTAATAATGACCCATCCAAGAATACCAGAAAAAAGTTTTGATGAGTGCATGGAAACATTAGTTTTTTATCCACACTATCTTCAACCTTTGGCGCCCTCCCTTTCAAACAAAGTAACACTCAAACATGTTGGTTTGTTTTCGACTAAGAATACAAAAGAACAAAAAAACTGTTTGGCCACATTGATCAATCAAGTCGACGACAAAACCGCTAATGCTCAAAATCATTTGTGGGACATATACCCCGCATTATTCTTTTGCCCTTTTGATGAAACACTAGAGATCGAAAAACAATTCATGAGACTATTAAAACCTTCTCTCTTAAAACATTTAGTTCTTATTTTTGTCATTGATAGATTTAGGTGTCATTTAACCCCCTTTAAGCAATGTGTTTTTGAAACGGGAACTAGCACTTGGCCCAATCTTACTAAAGCATTTAAAGCCCATGGAGTTCTATGTGATTGTACTCTTTATCAACGAAACGAAACACTTGATTCTCAACACTATGAAATTTTAAATGTTCTTAATGATTATTTAGCCAATATTGATTCAATTCCAGCTGATGACGTAATCGAAGCTGTTTTCGACAAAGTCATTGAGTTATTTGATCTAGCCACTCAAGCTGACACCACCGCAACATCGTTTTTCAGCTCAGAAAAATTTAATTTCAATGCAAAATTATTTACTTATATGAGCAATATTGATCAAGCACTTCCCAAAGAGAGGCAACCATCTATCCAACAATGGGGGGCATAACGGGAAAAAAGCAGCTATAATGACAACAATAACAGCGAGGAGTTGCGTTTATGATAGCACAGCACTTAAGTAGACTATTGATATCGTTAATGTTGTCACTGTGTATGTCCTCTGCTTTTGCTGCAACCGCAAAGCCTACAGAACGCCTTGATTCAGTCTCTGGGTATTGGACTACCATTGATGACAAAACGGGGAAAGTCCGCAGCATTATGCATCTTTGGGAAAATCGCGGTGTGGTCTATGGACGAATTGAAAAAATATTTAAACAACCCGGTGATACAGGGATATGCTCTAAATGTCCCGGGCAATTTAGAAATAAACCCATACTCGGATTAGCTATCATTTGGGGTCTCGAAAAAACAGGTGATAATATCTGGTCTGGAGGACAAATCTTAGATCCACATAACGGCAAAGTGTATAAAATAATGCTGACTTTAGCGAACGATGGAAAATCATTACGAGCTAGAGGTTATCTCGGATTTAGTGTGTTTGGGCGTACGCAAATTTGGTATCGACATTTTTAGCCTCCACCAGTATCATGGTTTCTACTCTAATTTCACTGAACAACAAAAAGAGAAATCATGAAAAAATTAATATTGACAAGTATAGCCCTATGTTCCAGCCTTACTTGCGCTGCTGATTTTGGCCATGTACGCTTAGAAACATTGAATGCAATATCCCACGCGAATCATAGAGTCGCAGCCACAGAAAAAGTGGCAGTAATAGCCATCAAGCTTTCTCCTGCTTTGCAAGAATTGCAAAAGTCACGCAGTCAATTTAAAGCACCAGTTACCCGAAATGTGCCCCGAGAAAATATTCCATCGCATGTTGATTTAGGCATGAACAACGTGCCCGTGTTCAACCAAGGTCCTTTTGGAACCTGCAACACCTTTGCGACCACGGCCGCTATTGATGCCGCATTGGGGAAAGGTGATTACATTAGTCAATTGTGCTTGTTACAACTGAGCAGCTATTTGAGCGATTTTAGTTATTGGGGTAACGCTTGGCACGGTGCTTGGTCGCACGTTACTCTGAGTCTCATTCGACAGTTTGGTGTTGTATCAAAACAAGATCAGAAACAAGGTGTATGCAATAATGTTGTTGAATATCCTTTTAATTACGATGAAACATTTTCCAAGCACAAGCTAAGTTTATCGAACTATCATCAATATAGTCATAACATTCTGAGCAGCACTGTTACTAGAGTGCCAATTGAGCCGCAAACATTGTTTAAATTAGTCACTCTTCATGATCAAGGTACAACATATTACGCTACTGTGAGTGATAATAGTGACGGTTGGGTTACTCCTGAATTAGCACTGAGTTCTGTGCGTAAATCTTTGGCAGATGGGAATCGTGTCATCATCGCGTTTCTGACTAATTCAAAATATATGCTCACTGGCCGCAAGAATGTAAGCACAGACTCTTGGTTTGTTGATCACGATATGATCGTCTCGTGGTCCACTCATGATCCTCAGGATAATGGCTGGGGCTATCACGAAATTGTTCTTTATGGCTACGACGATAATGCCACGGCGCTTAATAGCGAAGGCGAAAAGCAAACGGGTGTATTTTTAGTGCGCAACTCGTGGGGCAGAAATAGACCAGAGTTCATGACTTACGATTATTTCAAATTGATGGTAGTGGACGCTTACAGTATCAATACAGGTACTAAGCCTAGCTAGAAGATAACTCTCGAGCTCAAACATCCTAGCCTTTTCTGCATTATAGGCATAACACAACCTAGTCTTTTCTGCGTCTCAACCAAGAAACAACCCTGTCATTTCTGTATATAACACACAAACACCCCCCATAATTTCTTCAATTTTTGAAGACAATCTGAGGGGTGTTGCAGTACGAGAATATATTAAACTTAGATCTGAATCTGTTAATCAGAATCCGGCTCATCAGTCGCTGCAGGCGGCGGGTTTTGTTTTTCAATAGCGCTCGCTGGAGCTACAGGTGCCACTTGAGCTTGAGCAGCAGGTGCAGCCTGAGCTGGAGAAGGCTCAGGGGTAGGAGTTGCTGTTTGCGCAGGGGTTGCTGGTGGGGCTTGGGAAGTATTTTCAGCAGGTGCTGGCGCCGGTGCAGGTTGTGGTTCTGGCACAGGTTTTGGCTCAGGCTGAGGAGCTGGTGTTGGCTCAGGATTAACTTGCTTAGCAGGTTCAGCAGGTTGGGCAGGAGCCGCTGGCACATTCGTTGTTTGTGGAGTTTTCACAGTACTTGGAGGTATTTCAGACTCTGCTGGAGCAGGGGTTTTATGTGCAGGACTTGCAGTTTGCTCAGCTGGAGCTGGAGCTTGAACTGGAGCTGCAGGAGCCGCAGGAGCTGCAGGAGCTGCAGGAGCCGAAGGCTGCTCTGAAACTGTGCTTGGTGGAGCTACGATCGGCTTCACAACCTTAGCGGGTTTGCTTTGCTGTGGACCCATTGTAGTTGGAATTGTTGGTTTAACGACTGTACTCGGTGGTGCTTGGTTAGAAACGTCATCTGCACTTGGACGAACAGGTTTTACAATCACTGTACCTGTTGTACTGGGAGGCGCTGGACCTACAATTTTTGAAGGCCTGTCATAGGGCTTTACGATAATCGTATTTGTTTGTGGCCGTGGGTACTGTTTAATAATAACCGTATTAGGCTGCTGTTGATGTGGAACATAGATAACCGCTGGCGGTTGAGGCCGTTTTATGATTGTCACGGTACGTTCTTCAACATAGGGAGCTGGCACTACACGCTCACGATAGTCAGGTCGATATCGATCATCAGGCCGTTGCGGTACGTAAATCACTTTTTCATGTACTTCTCTTTGAGGAACGACGATGACTCTCTCTCGAGGCTGTTTGGGGGGTTGCGGCTTAACGATCACACGTGCAGGCGCTTGTGCGGGAGCAGCCGGAACTGCAGCTGCAGCAGGCGAAGTAGCTGCGGCAGGCGCTGCGGGTGCAGCAGGTAGGGCTGGTACAGCCGGGAGCTGTGTCTGCTCAAGGGCAGTAGGCTGAGCAGCTTGAACAGCCGTTGCTTCTTGCTTTTTCTCGCAAGAACTCAATGCAACTAATCCCACCAACACTAGGACAAGACTGGATACTCTACGCATGAAATTGACCTCTATAAATTTCTAATGGTCAAATTATAGCACATTTACAGTTAAATTTACAAAATATATTCACTAAGATCGACGTTTTCTGCCAAGGCAGCCAACTGAGCATCTACATACTTTTTATCGATCACAAATTTATCACCACTTCGCTCACTCGCACTGAATGAAATCTCTTCGAGCAAACGTTCCATAATCGTATGTAAACGTCGGGCACCGATATTTTCAGTTTTTTCATTGACTTGAAATGCGATCTCGGCCAATCGCCGAATGGCATCTTTTTTGAACTCTATTTTAAAGCCTTCAACAGCCATTAATGCAACATATTGCTCAGTTAACGAGGCTTTAGGTTCAGTTAATATTCGCTCAAAATCATCGCTGGTCAACGCAGTTAATTCCACCCGAATTGGCAAACGACCTTGTAATTCTGGAATTAAATCAGAAGGTTTTGATAAATGAAATGCGCCGGATGCAATAAATAAAATATGATCGGTTTTAATCATGCCATAACGTGTTGAAACGGTTGTCCCTTCAACCAACGGCAATAAATCACGTTGCACACCTTCACGAGACACATCAGCACCCATTGTCCCCGTTCGACCCACAATTTTGTCTATTTCATCAAGAAAAACAATGCCATTTAATTCCACTGCCTGAATGGCGCGATTTCGAATTTCTTCTTCATTAACCATTTTTGAGCCTTCTATTTCAGCAATTAGCTTATAGGCTTCTTTCACAGTTAATTTTCGCCGTTTAATTTTATCGCCGGATAAATTTTGAAAAAGACTTTGGAGTTGGCTACTCATTTCTTCCATTCCGGGAGGCGCCATAATTTCAACACCCACGTGCAATCCCGGTAAATCAAGCTCTATTACTTTATCATCAAGCTCACCATTTTGGAGTTGCTTACGAAATTCCGTACGCATGCTCGATTCTTTTACTGGAACATTTGTTTCTATTGGTTGACTTTCAAAATCACTTCGAGCTGGTGTTAATAATGAATCTAAAATTCGTTCTTCAGCTGCTTCTTCTGCACGAGTTTTAACTTTTTGCATTTGATATTCTCGTTCATCTTTCACCGCTTTATCAACTAAATTTCGAATGATAGATTCAACATCACCACCAACATAACCTCTCTCAGTAAATTTCGTTGCTTCTTCTTTAATAAAAGGCGCCCTCACTAATTTTGCGAGTCGTCGTGCAATTTCAGTTTTACCTACGCCTGTAGGCCCAATCATTAAAATATTTTTTGGTGTAATTTCTGGCGCTAATTCGGGATCAACTTGCAAACGCCGCCAGCGATTTCGCAATGCGATCGAAACAGCTCGCTTGGCAGCAGCTTGTCCGACAATGTATTTATCAAGTTCGTGTACGATTTCTTTTGGAGTCATCGTAGGAATTACTGTAGCCATAATGGTTCACCTATTTCATGTGTTACTGTCGATTTCTTCAATGGTCAAATTGTGATTGGTGAAAACACAAATATCAGCAGCAATATTTAAACTTTTTTCTACAATATTTCGCGCTGTGAGTTTTGTATTTTCGAGTAGCGCTTTGGCTGCAGATTTTGCAAAGGGCCCACCTGACCCTATAGACATTAAACTGTCTTCAGGCTCTATGACATCACCCAAGCCACTAATAATTAATGAGGCTTCTTTGTTTGCAACTAGGAGCATTGCCTCTAGTCGTCGTAATAATTTATCAGTTCGCCAGTCTTTCGCGAGCTCCACCGCCGAACGCAAAAGATTACCCGAATGTTTTTCTAACTTCGCCTCGAACAGCTCATACAGGGTAAAAGCATCCGCGGTTCCACCAGCAAACCCGGCAATCACTTGGCCTTTATATAGCTTACGAACCTTACGAGCATTACCTTTCATCACGGTATTACCCATGCTGACCTGACCATCGCCGCCGATGACCACCTTGCCATTTCTGCGAACTGACAATATCGTTGTGCCTCTGAACTGTTCCAATTTTTCGCTCCCCTGTATAAGCATAGAGATACTATATGAGGGTTATGGGGCAATTTTCAACCAGTGAAACTACGTATTTTATTGCTACTCAGCCTGCAAAACTGCCTTAACAAAAGGGATCGTCAAAAGCCTCTTTTCCTCGAGCGAGGCCGAATCTAGCTTATCCAGTAACGCAAATAAATCAGATAAATTACGAGGGCAATGAGATAATAGATAACGCCCTACTGAATCGTTTAAGTGCATACCACGCAATTTTGCCCGCTGCTGTAATGCGGATAATTTTTCTTCATCACGTAAAGACTTTACTTGATATGTCACACCTGCAGCGAGACGCGAACGAAAATCAGGCAGCTGAATTGAACTTGATAAAGGCGAATTCGAAGCGGTACAAATTAATTTTGATCCGGCAATTTGCAGTTGGTTATACGCGTGAAATAAAGCAACTTCCCATTCATTCAGACCAGCAATGGCATCTACATCATCCCACAAAACAAGATCGAATTGATCCATGCCGCGCACAATATCGGGTGATAACGTTGAATAATCCGATAATGCAACATACATCACTTTTTTTTGAAGTTGATGCGCAAAATAAGCGCAAGATTGGAGTAAATGAGTTCGTCCGACGCTTTGCTCACCCCACAGATACCAAAAAAATTCTTTTGTTAAAAAAACATTTTTTAGCGCATTGATTAATTCTGCATTTTCACCAACAACAAAACTATCGAAAGTAATTTTTTCGTTCAGGTGAAGATTGAGTGTCAATTGACGCACCAAAATTTAGTTCCTATTCTTTTTCAGCAACGGGCGCAGAAACCCAACGATACGTTAACAGTGTAGCTGAAGAATCTTGAGAATTCTTCTCGCTTTTATAGGGCTGCAATCGATGGTCATTTGCCGCGGCGATCACTTTTTTAAGCGCTTCAATTCCTGCCGTAGATTTCACTGTTAAAATCACATCATCTGAATCAACCGTACTCGCTTCAACACTAACAACTGAAGATAAACCTCGCACATAATCGACCACATCTGAAAAATCATTTAGACCTTTAATTCCATAAACATGAACAGTCCAACCTTCATCAGAAGCCGCTTCTTGCGCTGAATTTTTTTGCCCCAATATTTCACGAACTGATTTAGGAGAAAATTTCACATGTAAAATTAATTTTTGATGACTCGGATCGTTGGGATCTTGCAAATATTCATAACGCTCAACAAAATTTTGAGCAGATCCTAATTGATCGTGTACAGTTGCTTGCCCCGCAACTTCCGGATCACCGGATGCTTTTACCAACACTTGCTCTAAGGCTAACTGGAACGCTTTTTGCAAAACCTCATTACTGCGATCTTTCACAATGATGTCAGTCTGAAAATCATCCGTCGTTGTATTGCCTAACACGCCAGGATGACAGGTCATTAAAATGGCTGCGGCCAAAAAAACTTTGTAACACTGCATTTTTAAATTCCTGCTCTAAGATTTTGCTCACTATACCAACGCTTTTGCTAATTGCAAGACCCTGGGTCGTGTCTCCCGTTGGCTAGTGTAATAAATTTATTACACTAGCCAACGGGAGA
>JAIEPX010000023.1 GCA_019748175.1 Gammaproteobacteria bacterium | reverse complement strand
GAATATGATATGCCCATTTATTCAGTAGAAAGGCTCGATGAACAGCGGCAATTTATTGTTCAGTTTATTCATCAATTTATTCAAACAAGCTGTACCGATAATCGAAACATTAAATTTGCCCTTTTAGTTGGGATTCATAGGATAGCAGGGTTGCCTGACACTATTTATCACAGTGCATTGTTATCCAAAAATTATTACTCTGATTCGCTGTATCACCAATTAGGTTTTACTGAGCGTCATGTGAGTACCTTGCTACAAGATTTTCATATTCCCCTAAAGGAACTCAATAAACTCAAAAAATGGTATGGTCAACAAGTTAATGGCACCTGTATGTTCAATCCTTACTCTGTATTAAGTTTTTTAGATTCTAATACTTATGAGCCTTATTGGGCAGATCTGGTAGGTCGAGGTCCCATTTTGGATTTAATTCTCGAGGCTCCTCTTGAAGAACAAATTGATTTTATAAAATTATTAAAAAAAGAAGGTATTCGTAAAGCAGTCAAAACCGAAATTGATTTTCAAACATTAGTTTTTGATTCAGGGATTTTTTATCATAAATTAATTGCACGTGGTTTCTTAAGCATAGATAAAATGGAACAAACTGATGGTGGTTTAGTAGGTGAGATAAAAATACCTAACGAGGAGCTTCATCGCTATTTTATCCGCTCTACCTTAAATACTTTTTTGAAAAATAATTCGGAGTTAGAGCAAATCTATACTAATTTATTGTTCGGTACATTGAAAATTTTAAAATCTATGCCCTGCCAGCTTCTTAAAAAACGATGCAAGGCTTTATATTATCAGACGATGTTGGACAGTCTTATCTTTAATCGAGAATCACAGGAAGTTAAAGATAGTCTACCCTTCGAAACATTTTCACCGTTAATCAATCAAGTCGAAGAGCAGATGCAAAGCATTTTTACGGATTATCCATTGGAAGCAGCGAAAACAGAAAAATTCAAAGAAAAACTGCTGGTTTTTTTAGAGGCTCAAAAAAAATATTATCGTTTCCCCATTGAGAATAATGCCTCTTCAATGTGTAAACCAGATTCGTTTTTAGCCAATCAACTCAGTCAATTATCAGTTAGAGAAAATGAGCAGTTAGAAGAAGACGATTTTGAAGAAGGACTTGAATTCTCTTGCCCCACGTTTAATTAACGTATCTTACGAAATTACGCCAGATACCTCTATTTATTCCTTTTAAAAATTCATTAAGCAATAATAAGTATAGTAATCACGATCTATAACTTTAATGGGTTATTATAGAAAATATTATTAGTTATTTGGAGTTTGGGATTTGAAATTTTCTCTCGTAAACATTGAGCATAATAAATCGGGCTTCGAAGAATTGGCCAAATTTTATTCGAAGACAGCCTCCTGTTTTTTCGAAGATATTGAAATAAATATGCAATTGGTCAATTGGTTTGATGCCGATATGTGTGCGGCATTAGGTGCTATTCTTTATCGTTTAGGTGATCAGGTAAATACTATTAAATTTACTAATTTAGCCCCTGAAATAGAAAGAATTCTTGCGAAAAATGGATTTCTTAACCATTTTGGATATGTGCAAATTCCTGATAACTGGAGTACTACTATTCCTTATCGTCGCTTTGATGTAAAAGATGATCGAGCTTTTGCTGAATATATCGCTAATGAATTTTTACCCCGATCAGAGATACCTAAGATGTCTTTGATGCTAAGAAATAAATTTCAAAAAAATATCTTTGAAATTTTTAGTAATGCAGTGATACATTCGGATACCAAACTTGGAATTTTTAGTTGTGGTCAATATTTCCCAAATCGGCATGCATTGGACTTCTCTATAGCTGATTTAGGTGTCGGAATTCGCCAAAATATACAAAACAAAATAGGGCTTAAATTAACTGCCGAAGAAGCAATTAATTGGGCAACATCAGACCGCAATACAACTAAACGAGGTCAGGTACCTGGAGGATTAGGACTAAAGTTGCTGGGAGAGTTTATTGATGTGAATGGAGGTTGTATTCAGATTGTGTCAGAATATGGGTATTGGCAACGAAAAAAAAATCAGATTGAAACCGCTCAATTGGTTGCTCCTTTTCCTGGTACAGTAGTTAGTATTGAAATTAATAGTAATGATCCAGCAACATATAAATTGGTTGCTGAAATTACAGAAAACATATTCTAAGGGTTTATCATGAAAAAAAACTTAACAATTTCTGTATTCGAAATTGTTGGCAGTTCTCTATGCGTAGCCTCTAGCGATGGTCAAAAAGTATTTGATCGTCTTGCTGCTGCTCTTAATGATGATCGAAATGTTATGCTTTCTTTCCGTAATGTTACTATATTAACTTCAGCGTTTCTAAATGCAGCTGTAGGTCAATTATATGGGACTTTTAAAGAAGAAAAAATACGTTCGTTGCTTGAAGTTGAAGAGATACAATCTGATGATAGGGCGTTATTAAAACGGGTGGTAGATACCGCAAAGCAGTATTTTTCTGATCCTAATAAATTTGACCAGGCTGTTGATAATGTTTTAGAGAATGATCAGAATGATGAAAAAAATTGAAGCTGTTGAGAATTACGTATTTAAGTCATCTGATCAATTATTATTGGATACAAATATATGGCTTTTTCTTTATGGTCCAAGTTCTCCCAATTCTAGGATGGCAGTCTATTCACAAGCATTTAAAAATATTCTTGAAGCAAAATGTCAGATATTTATTGATGCTCTAATTGTTTCTGAATTCATAAATAGATATGCTCGGATAAAACAGGGATTAGTTGCGCCAGGGAAAAATTTTAAAGAATTTAGAAAAAGTAAAGAATTTAAAAATATTGCTATTTTAGTCGCTGAGGATATTTCTCGTGTTTTGGCTCATTGTTGTCAAATTGAGAGTGGCTTTGAAGCTATTGATATGGATAATTTATTACAAGTATATAGAGAAGGAAACTCTGATTTTAACGATCAAATTGTTACAGCTTTGTGTGATAATAAAAATTTGATTCTTCTTACTGACGATAGTGATTTTAAAGGTCAAGCCATTCCAATACTAACAGCAAATCCTAAGCTTCTTAAAAATTAACACACGTTCGAGCTCTGAAGGCTTAATTAATTGCCAATCCGAGCAATACCATCTTCAAAGCAGTGGGTTACAAGACATATTTTGTAAAGTATTAATTCATTTGACTTTTAATAATTTATTGCGGAAGATGGTGTAGGTTTCTATTCGCTAGAAACCTACTGCAAACAATTTAATTAAGGAGATAACTACAAATTTATAGAACTAAATAACGAATAGCGCGCCACCGAAGTGCAACGAACACCGCGATGACGCTGACCACATAACCTAAACAGGAGGCTACAAGGTGAGTAAAACTATCGGATCACTCCGGTAGAGTCCTCTTAGAACCGAACAGGCGGAACTACCGCATTCGGCTCCCGATGAATCAAGGTGCCTCATCACCGTCAGCAAGCGTTACCAAACAAAGAGATGGTTTTCCATGTTTTAGGATAATTAACCCTGTCAAGCAGGGCATTGAGTTTCTTCCAATTCATGGGTCTTTTCCTTCCTCGGCGGTTAATCCATTTCTTTATACATTGCTTACTTATCTCTATAAATTGCTTCACCCGTCTTTCATTATCTGATATTGCATGATAATTCAGCCAACCCACCACCGTACGTGCTACTTTTTTAAGTACACCCATAGTATCTTTTGTCGTGAGTTCACTTTTTAAGAAAGATTTTAATCCCTTGAGTTTAGTTGTGAAACGGTCTCTGCGGCTGGTAAATTTCATTCGCCACCACTTTCCATTTCTCGCTAGCCCCCAATAGACTGTGAAGCCAAGAAACTGATAAGTCGGAATGCGTTCTCCTTTCCTATGAGCTTGTTGTGCTTCGTTTTGGCCTGACCGAATCAGTCGGGACTTATCGATATGCATTTCCAGTCCATATTTATTCAACCGTTTTGGAAGTACTTCAAAGAACCGTTTTGCCTCGATATAGTTTTCAAAGGCGAAAACCATATCATCAACATACCTTACTTCATCCGTTACTCCTTTAAAGTGTCGCTTCCTGATTTCGTCGAACCAGACGTCAATCACTTCGTGAAGATAGATGTTTGCTAGAATCGGAGATAAAATTGAACCCTGTGGGCAGCCTTTGGTATTCATGGTAGTAACCCCATTTTCTAACACAGGAGCTGTTGCCAGTTTGTCAATCAATCTCAAGAAACCCTTGTCTGTAATTTTCTTCTGTAGGATGTTACTCAGTTCCTTGTGTGGAATTGAAGTGAAATACTTACAGATGTCTATTTCGACAACGGCTCCATTCCAGCACGGATATGTAGATTTCATTAAAGCACGCAGCGCATCATGGCAGCTTCGACCTCGTCGAAACCCGTAGGAGCAAGGTAGGAACAGTGGCTCGTAGATTCGGGTTAGAATCTCGCTGACTGCCGCTTGCACTAACTTATCTTCGAAACAAGCTATCGCTAAGGGTCTCTTACTTCCGTCATCTTTGGGAATTTCTGTGATTCGGGAAGGTTTGGGGTAGTAGGTGCCATTGCGTATTCGCCGGATGAGCCTATCTAAGTTTTCACTCAGCCGCCTTCCGTATCGTTCTTTGTTCATACCATCTATGCCTACAGACTTCTTTCCATCCATCTGTTGGTACATACTTTGGAGCAGTTGCTTATCAATAATGTGTCCAAGATTATTGAACACTTCTTGTTTATCAGCTTCTGCCCGCTTGCCTAAGCGTTCAAGTTTCGTTGTCCATGTTTCTCTGTCAATGCTGGGTACAGACACGGTTTCCCCTGTTCGCTACGATTCATCTGCCAGATCTTTGCTCCACGATCATTACTCGCTTCCTCGCTACTACATCTGGCTCCGCCACCCTCATTAGGTTTTCTGGGACCTTATGTTTTACATTTGTATCCCAAATACTTCTATCCTTGAAGCCTAAGAAGGGCTTCCCAAGTTCAGTCGTACATCTTTACAAACTCGCCAACGCCTATGACCCCGGAGATTGATGACAGTTGGATTTCCAGTTTAACCTTCTGTCTTCTGTTGCTTGCGGTAAAGCCAACTACCTCAGCTTTCTCAACGTCTATATTTTCGAGGCTGATTCACGTTCATCGATTGATTTTGGCTCGGATGTTTCGCTGTCTACGCTTCACCACTTTCGTTACCTAGAGAGGTGCAAGACTCGCTACACAGTAAAGCTGGTTCTTCTTCTGCGACGGGACTTTCACCCGCAAGATGTGCGCCGCTTCGTCTTGGCGCCCTGGCTCACAATAGCTTAGCGGTTCAACCGCTTTCGCGCAATGATATTTCCATCATTGCAAATCTTTTAAAACATTCCTTTGATTATTATCTTAATCATCAATCTCCCTTTTTTGTCGACTATCTCTGTTCATTAAGAACGTTAGTAGGTCTTGGCTTTACTGCTGTCCTTGCCGACAGAAGTTTGCTAAGTATTTACCAACATTACTTGAATCACTTTATTGGACAGAAAGAAGGCGATTTTAGGCAAAGCCCCGAGGCAAAGGAAATGATAGCGCAATCGACCGCCGAGATGGTAGGCACGGCCGTTATCAGCTTTCGAGCACTAAGGCACCCACCCTACTATGGGGAGTTTATTAATTCACTTCATTATACTATTGCTAAAATACCTGAGCTCAAGGATGGAACCAATGATTCTGAGCGTATTTTGAGCAATTTAACTGTGAATTAATGATTAAGTTCTGCTAACGCCGATAAGCTAATTGTCGGCGTTATTTGGATAAAATGTCAGACTGCAAGCTAATTTATGCTGTCTTAAACTTCTCTTGCCCGTTCTCTCGAACTTCACCTCCGTCATCTCGAACGTTAGTGAGAGATCTCCGGGTGTAGCACTGTGCCAAATTCGGAGATCTCTCACTAACATTCGAGATGACGAGCTGGCTCTTTAGGATGATGTGCTGACTTTTGTGGCGAGTTAAAAGCAATTCAATCAAGTAAACGCTTGCTATTAAGGCCGATGCTTAATAGTCGTCAAGCGGTCATTACTGAAATAAAGACTTAAGTTATGAACTTCCGGTTTATTCGCGCCTTTGCGCCAAGTGTAGACGTAATCCCAACGATTGTTATTATAGACTGGGCTTAAAAGACTCGTTCCCATCAGAATCGCTACATCTTGCTTGCTCATGCCGATTCTTAAACGCTCTATCTTAGAATGGGGTAGTAAATTTCCTTGTTGCACATAGCGTCTGGAGAAATCATAAGCGGCGCAATTAGTCAGGGAAAAGACTATCAACATTGTAAAAAGGGCGGTTCTCAATCGCATAACTTTGCCTGTACTGAAAAATTTCGTCATAATACCACGGCATTTATACA
>JAIEPX010000022.1 GCA_019748175.1 Gammaproteobacteria bacterium | reverse complement strand
TTAGAAATATCCACGGGTTTGTGGGATAAAAAGATCATTTTGATTCCTGTCACAATCATAAAGATTGCAAACAGATATAAAACCCATTCGAAGTGGGTTAGAATCTGTGCACCTAGACCTATCATTATTGCTCTTAGTATGATTACGCCAAGTATTCCCCAAAATAGGACTCGATGCTGGTACTTTAGTGGGATTGAAAGGCTTGAGAATATCAAGGAAATAAGGAAAATATTGTCTATTGCGAGTGATTTTTCGACGAGAAAGCCTGTCACATATTCAGCAAAACTTCCCAGTCCTTTAAGATGCCAAACCCACAATCCAAAGAGTAGTGCAACGGATATATAAAAAGAGCTCATCCATAAACTCTCTTTAATACTGATTACCCTGTCTTTTTTATGAAACAGGCCTAGGTCTAATGTTAGTAATGTTAAGACAATCGCGATAAAAATAATCCATGCAGATAAAGCGCCGTCCATACCTCTACTCCTAATGAATTCCAGATTATCCAAGCATCAAAATGATTCTAGCTTATTTTTGCTGAAATACCACTGGCCCAATATTAACAACGCCAGCGCTAAAGAGAAAAAGGAGCAAATCTTGATAAATAGTCGATTAGGAGTTTTATCATAAAATATGTTGCATTTAGAATATAAATGATTATAATCATAAGGTTAATAACAAAAGCTAAAGTAGAAAATAGAGATAGAGGGTTAACGCCATGAGAAGTAAGAAACAGAGTAAAAAAATATTTTACGGTCTTGGGAAGCTGTATGATTCTAATGAAAACACGCCTACTAAAGAGCCAATAGACAGTCCGCGATCTCTTAGATCAGTAAGACAGGGGTCTTTTCTCTCCCCTCGAGAACTGAATTTAGGTGATGAAGAGGGCCAACTAGATAGTCCAAAAAGAAGGATTGAAATTGAGTTTGTGGATGCCTCATGCATTCTAGATGCAGAATTATTAGTTGCACTTTCGGAGGAAAGGTATGGTCGTGCAATGCAATTCAGGCCTGATCATTCGCCAGATCATACGAAACGGGCTCGCATTAACGAGGTTGCCGTACCAGGGCCAGAGCCAGATTTAGATCCGGAGCCGCAGGAAGAAATCCTGGCTTTTGTCGATGCTTCTCGGGGCGTTCAAAATGAGATCGGGCTGGATCTCAATTATGACGAGTTAGTCCTAGATGACGAATTCGCAGATAATCGAGACGAAGTGGAGCCTGGGTTACACCAAGCAATCCCTCAAAGCGTAGTGGTTGCTTCACCAGCACCTGTACAACAAGCTGCTGTGGCAGAGCGTTTACACCTCAGTGTTTATGAAAATAGAGATTATCCATGTGCAGAATTTCTGAAAGAGCCGCTTAATACCAAGAAAAAAACAGTGTTCGAATTACTTCATAGAGAGGGTGCTCGTTTTCTCTGTGCAGATAATACTGGACAACGGTATTGGGGTATCTATCCTTCACATGAAGAGATCGTCATTCAAGGAATGCGTAATCCTTGTCAGCAGTTTTATTTATACAGATTACCGACAGATTCTCGTTATTATCCTACCTGGGTATCGGCAGTAGTTAAGGATGTAAATGGTGAATTTTGGCCGCTTCATATTGTTAGCAAAAGCTATCTAGGTTCCGTGAAGAATATGATCAGCTATCCTAGAAAAATCATTAAACAGTTTTCTGCAGATAAATTCCTTCGACAGTGGCCTGAAGGATTGGGTAAGCAATGTCTGATTATTACCGTTGATAGCGATAAGCAAAAAAGAGACTTAATAGCTGAATTTGAAAATTTTGTGTTACAGTTAGGCCATGAGTGTGATGATTTATTACCTTCCTTCAGAATATTCTGCAATGGTACACTCTCAGAAGTAATTCTTGCCCGCAACTACAGACAGCAGAGCATAGTCAATTTTGTCGAGCCACAACCCGAGCCAAATGTGTATCCGTATGCGAAAAGACGGCTTGAAATATTGAAATTAGAAAATGAGCTGCTGAATAATTGTGTGAAAGGCGGATTATCTCAGCATGATTTTACTAGAGCCTGTAATTTATTTATTAGTCCTGCAATTCTTAGCAACGAAGTAGCCTTGGCCTATTTTACTCTATCTCAGATAATCAGATACACTGGTGTTCGGATAGAATCAAGAAAAAGATTGATAGATCTTAAGCGTAAAATCTGTGCTAAATACCAAGGCAATGCTGCGTTTAATGACCAGAGAGTGACAACGTTTTTGCAGATGATGGACCAATCTATTCTTGTTCGAACTCACTCTATAAACAAGTTGAATGATTTGAGGATCTATCTGCTGCGTTTATGTAGCATCTTTGGTGTTGATCATAATGATGCAAAGATGGAATACTTTGTTTTTAATCGCCTTGCTGCAGTGATGAAAAGTAGAGGTCGTGATAACATAGAACTTCAAGACACTTTTCAATCAGGTAGCGAACTGATTGTTTGGATGTTAAAGAAAAATATTAACCTTGCGGTGATTCAAGGTGATATATCCAGAAATATTACTCCTGCAGAGCTGGTAGGCCAAATAGAAGAACATATTCGAACAGAAAACGCTTGTATTTTGGCACACTAAATTATTTTTTTGTTGGTACAAATGACGGATCGGGATCTGTGTTTATTACGGCGGGTTTCGATCCTCGACTCATGGATCTAGAACTAAGACTTGCAAGAAAAGCTTCTGTTTCTTTAATTTCTCTGTTTAAGGTTTGCATATCATCCGCACATATAGCATCAAAATTTTCTTTTAATTGCTCAGCTACGGTCAATGCGTGTTTGCTTGACATTTTAATCATCCTTGATTGTTTATCATTTGAGAGACAATAAGTTAGTTTACTTTGCTTGTCAAGGAAGCTATCAAGGTAGGGTCAAGTCTTGACACGTGAATGAATAATTTTCTCTAGACCATCAGGCTCTAACCGCAACAGTTCATTACGCTCCAAAAGGTATTTCGTTTTAGTGAGGCAATACAGTATTTTTACTTTTCTAGTGATTCACGATTCAAGACTTGCCCCATTGAGGAACTCCTTGCGGCTGCAGGGTTTATGCAATTTTTACGCTGATCTTGCCAATTTCACTTGATTATGGTATTATTCTGCCATGATAAAACGTGAATTGAACAATCAAGCATTACAGACTTCTTCAGCTGGCGCTTCAGAGTTGCCGCTCATGTTCTTCAGCTTTAAGGTCAAATGTAGCAATTGATCTTCTCGGAGTACTGTTCCGTTTTCAGCACATTTTTCGGCTAGGATAACTATATCTTCTCGTTGATATTTTTTAATAATGTTCAGAAATATTGTTATTTTTTGATCGTAATTTGATACGCTAATGTTTTTCAGTAAAGCATTTTTAAGAATGTCTGAACAAGCTGATTTTCCTATTACTTCTTTTAGAAATTCTAAATGTTCATTGTCATCTGTATAAACTTGCAAATTATGATTTTCTAAATTCTTCATCAACAAATACACATTGAAATCACCAAAACGTTGATTTAAATCGGTTATTGCTGCTTGGATGGAGTTCCTGAAATGTTGGTTTTGAGTTACATATGAGCGCAGCAAAATGAGGTCTGTTCTGCTCAGTTTCGCAATAGTTTCTTTATGCTGACTATCTTTACGCATGACCGCCTCAATATGCTAAAATCTACCATTAATACCCTCTGTATTAAGTATAGTATAAGAATTTGCTGGTGGCCAATGGATAGAAGTCTTGTACACCTTGGCTCATCCGCCACACTGCAGAAAATGATCTATAATTGAACTAGGTGTTCTATTTGTTAGATAAATGCATAGGGGGAGGCCGATATGAAAAAGGAAAAGGATCCGAGCAAACAAGTTTTTAAATCACTTGTAAACATGCTGACAGAAATAGAAGGTAATTTTAATGACGAATTTAAAAAAGCATTAATTTCTGGAGACATGCAAAAAACCTCTTTGTTAGTTCACGAAACTGCCCATCACTTTAAGGTCAAACATGGCAAAAGATTATCAGAATCAGATTTAGAAAAGATTAGCCGTGTCTGCGTAGAATCGGAACGCCAATGGGCATTTGTAGTCGTGGCGGAACACGACAAAACAGGCCGAATACAAGCAATGGCAAACAGCCATTGGAATGGTAGATTTCAGGTAAATACTTCCAAACTCCCAAGTGATGTGGCATGGGTTGCAGAAGGAAAAGGTATTATTGCTGGTTTTAATGCTCATGACTTATTTCTAGAAATACTGAAAAAAAACTTTTATGAGAAGCTCCCTAGAGTACAATTCAACGAGAACGCTTCTCCAAATCAAGCCAACGTCAGTACCGCAAATCCGCAAAGTTCGGCTGTGCCTCAAACTCCGGCACCTTCAAAATCCTCAACAGAAGGTCCAGCTAAAGTTCAACAGTCAGCATCTCCACAACCCACAGCAGGAGGTTCAGACAAACCAACGCCAGTTCAATCCCATCAAGCAAAATCTGCGCCTAACCAACAATGGGTGAAATCTGATGAAAAAGCCCTCATAGAAGCTGCTGGTTATCTGAGAACAATCAGAAAGCTGATGGATAGACCAGATAAAAATTCAGATAAAAATCAGAAGGTGTTAACGAACATCACCAAAAAGATCGATGAAAAGCTAAAAGCACTGGAAGGAAAAGATGATCGTAACTCAGAGGCATTAAAGCGCGTATACGAGAAATCACGTAATTTAATATCTAAGCAATCAACTTATAAGGGACCTAGTGTCTAGTTCTGAGGAAAAGGAGAGGAAAGGGGTCAAGATTTGACCCTATTTTAAATAAATTGCACGCCAAAGCTTGTTAGTAATCTAATCGTTTCGAGGCCATCTTCAACATCAATTGCTTTTGTGGCGTTAAGTACGACTAGAGTTTCGTAGCCCGCTTTTATTAAATCTAGAGAAGAGGCTTTTACACAGTAATCAAGACATAATCCGCAAATAATGATTCGTTTAATATTTTTTTCTTCTAGAATTTTAGGTAATGATACACCGTTTTCTGTCTCTGCATGGAATGCAGAATAAGCATCGCTATCGGCTTTTGTTGCCTTGCTCACAACAATAGTATTTTCAGGATATTTCAAATCTTGATGAAATTCAGCGCCACGGGTATTTTGAACGCAATGAGCTGGCCAAGGCCCCCCTTGTTCATGGAAGCTAATATGATTCGCCGGATGCCAATCTCTAGAGGCAATTATTGTTGCGTGGCCTTCAGTGGCTGCAGTAATAAGCTCTTTGATGGGTGTTATCACCTGGTCGCCCAATGGCACGCCCAATGTTCCGCCCGGAAGAAAATCATATTGTATATCAACAACTAATAGCGCGTCATTCGAGTTAAACTTTATATCCATGAACCTACCTCCCCAGAGAGCAGGGGAGAGCTGTGCTTATCCCCAATAACATTATTGTGAGAAGCTCTGCTCCTCTAATAATTCGGCGCAAGCATACAGAATTATAGACTTAACTACTAGGGGTCAGGCATGCATATTTGCATCTAGCAAAGCCTGATGCAAATATGCATGCCTGACCCCTAGCCTCTACGCTTAAATTAATACTCTGCAAAATAAATCTTATTTTCCATGGAGATTGTCTATTTATCGCAAATCACGTTATAATGGCTACGTTATTGGTATGGGTGGTAAGAAATGATCAAACAATTTTCGCAAAATATCCTAAAGTCTTACAAATCGACCTTGACTTACATCATCTTAATTATTGTACTCAATAAACTTTTTGTAATGGCTCCCTTATTTGTTTTATTCAATGAATTAATATCGCCTATCGATTTTAGTGTAGGCATGGTCTATATATTTCGTGACTTTGCGCAACGCGAAATCGGTCGGTATGTCATCATCGCTATGCTATTTGCAGGATATTTGAGTTATGTTTTAGCTAACGAAACAGTGGCTTTTGCTAGCTTATCAGCATTTTTGATAGGTGAATTTATCGACTGGGGAATATTCACATACACAAATAAACCCCTGTCTCAACGACTCGTTTTGTCGGCTACACTCAGTGCCCCAGTGGATAGCTTTGTGTTTTTATCACTGCTGGGAAGAGTCAATTGGCTCTCGATGATTATCATGACTTCTACGAAAGTACTTGGTGTTCTAGCGGTTTGGGCGGTTTGGCGTATTCAAGACCGTAAAAATATGACTGCTCCAACAATAATCAAGGCCTTATAAGTTCCAATGTCTACACTTCCTAAAGTCATTTGTTTAATGGGTCCGACTGCATCAGGAAAAACGGATTTAGCATTTGCTATTGCTGAACACTTGCCTGTTGAAATAATTAATGTGGATTCAACACAAGTTTATCGTGGAATGGATATCGGAACTGCAAAACCAACGCTAGAAGAGCAAGCCAAAGTTCCTCATCATCTGATTGATATTTTGGATCCTTCCGAATCGTATTCAGTCGCGCAGTTCTGCCAAGATGCCTTGCACTGTATTAACGAAATTCAGCAAAGAGGAAAAATCCCTTTATTAGTAGGGGGTACCATGCTGTATTTCCATGCTCTTCAAAATGGTTTGGCACCGTTGCCATCATCAGACCCCTCGATTAGAGCTGAATTAGAAGAAGAGCTTTCGTTAAAAGGGCTAGCTGCACTTTACGCAGAATTAGAGCAGGTCGATCCAGTCGCAGCGAGCCGAATTAAACCCACGGATCCACAGCGAATTCAACGCGCTTTAGAAGTTTATCGTTTAAGTGGTAAAAATATTTCGACGTGGTTAGAGAAACAAGAATCTCAAAAATTAACTTTTTTGCCATTAAATATCGCAATTATCCCTCCTGATCGTGAGACATTGCACCACCGCATTGTACTACGTTTTACTAAAATGCTGAAAAAGGGTTTCATTGAAGAAGTAGAAAGGTTATACTTCCGCGCTGATTTGAATGCAGGTCTTCCTGCGCTACGATCAGTGGGTTATCGGCAAGTATGGGAATATTTAAGCGGTAATACGAGTTTCGCGATAATGCAGGAGCACAGTATAATTGCGACTCGGCAATTAGCGAAGCGGCAGATAACCTGGCTTAGGAGTTGGCAAGATTTGCATCGTTACGATAGTGATGATACTGAACTTGTTCAGCGAATTTTAAAAATGTTATAACTCTAATCAACAAGGAGAGTCCAATGACAACAAAAGGGCAATCATTACAAGAGCCATTCTTAGAGGCTTTACGTAAAGAGCAGGTCCCTGTGTCAGTATACCTCGTAAATGGGATAAAGCTGCAGGGTAAAATTGAAGCGTATGATGCGTTTGTCGTGTATCTGAAAAACAGTTTCAGTCAAATCGTCTATAAACATGCTATTTCAACCATCGTTCCGATGAGAAAGATAGTATTGGAAGGTTTTGAGGGTGAGGAAAAAATCTCCGAAGAATTCATCGAAGAATAGTTTTTTCGATCGCCCACAAGGCGGCGAACGTGCTGTTTTAGTTCACCTTAATTTCGCGAAATCCCTTCTCAGGGAAGATAGTGACGAGTTTCGTGAACTTGCAAAATCTGCTGGTGTTGAGCCTGTTGCTTGGGTAACAGGCTCACGTCACGCTCCCGACATCAAATATTTTATTGGCAGTGGAAAAGCAGAAGAAATACGCGATATTGTTGCTAGTTCTCAAGCCGAAGTTGTTCTAATTAATCACACATTAACTCCCTCTCAAGAAAGAAATCTCGAAGCATTACTTGAATGCCGTGTTCTTGACCGTACGGGTTTAATTTTAGATATTTTTGCTCAGCGTGCGCGTACTTTCGAAGGTAAATTACAGGTTGAATTAGCTCAATTAGAACATTTGGCAACTCGACTAGTACGTGGCTGGACTCACTTGGAGCGTCAAAAAGGGGGTATCGGTTTACGCGGTCCCGGTGAAACTCAGTTAGAAACTGATAGACGCTTATTAAAAAACCGTGTCAAATTGTTAAAGGAAAGACTGAAAAAAGTTCGATTACAACGAGAGCAAGGACGTCAGTATCGGCAAAAACATGCAGTGCCGACCATCGTATTGGTAGGGTATACCAATGCCGGTAAGTCGACGCTCTTCAACAAATTAACCTCAGCGGATGTTTATGCAGCAAAGCAATTATTTGCAACCCTAGATCCAACCTTAAGACAAATTAAAATACCCGAAGTGGGTCAAGTCATTTTAGCAGATACGGTAGGATTTATACGAGATTTGCCACATCACTTAGTTGAAGCATTCAGTGCGACCTTAGAAGAGACTATCAATGCTGATTTATTATTACACGTGGTTGATGCTCATAATCCTTATCGTCAGAATTTAATTCGCGATGTTCAAACGGTGCTCAAAGAAATTGGCGCTGATCACGTTCCGCAATTGATGGTGTATAATAAAATTGATTTGGCTTCAGCAATAGAACCTCGAATTGATAATGATGATCAAAATATCCCGATAAGAGTGAATGTCTCAGCATTGACAGGCGCTGGGCTTGATCTTCTAAAACAAGCCATTTCTACGAGAATTGCCAAGGACATAATGGCTTGTGATATTACCTTACACGCTGATGAAGGAGGCATTCGTGCTGCACTTTATGAATTAGGCGCGGTAACTCACGAACAGAGTCTTGAGGACGGTGGTTGGCGAATTAGCGTAAGGATGAGAGCCGAAGATTATCACCGAATAATGAAAAGTTAGGCCCAGCATCTTCCGCTTAAGGATTTTGAATCTTTTGCCCATTCTGTGTCCAGTATTCAGTACAGTTGATTCAAGAACTCATCATCGCGAAAGGAAAATCTTCTATCGCTTTGATTGGAAATTCGTGAATTTTGTTTTTAATCAATAAGTTATGTGTTTTTATTTCAGAGCATAGGGATCACCAACACTTGAAGTCTGAAGCTTAGGAGAATAGAATGCTCGTTGTACTTTTAGGCTAGTTAGGATGTGCTTCAATGTCGTGGAATGAACCAGGAAACAGGGATCCAAAAAATCCGTGGAATCGAGGAAATAAAAATCAGGGTCCTCCCGACCTCGATGAGCTTGTACGTAAAATTCGAGATAAATTGCTCAAACTGATGGGAAGTAAAAAGCCAGGTTCTCGTCAGACGAATGAAAACAATGATGGTAATAAAAATACAGGTTTTTTAAATATCAAAAAATTATCACCATATCATTTTGGATTGGGTTTAGCAGCACTGATAGCAATTTGGATTCTCTCTGGCATCTACATTATATCTCCGATGAAAAGTGGCGTTGTATTACGTTTTGGTGCATATCACCACACTGTTCAACCAGGGCCGCATTGGTTACCTCGACTTATTGATTCTTATAAGACCGTCAATGTTCAAGAAGCAACATCGTTTACTTATACAGATGAAATGCTAACACGTGATGGTAATATTGTTTCCGTTGAATTATCTGTAATCTATCGTCGTGATAATGTCCGTGACTTTTTATTCAATGTGAAAGAACCTCAAGATAGTATCAAACAAGCCACTGCAAGTGCTCTAAGACAAGTAGTCGGAGATTCTGATTTAGATGAAATTTTGACTACAGGACGGCAAAAAATTCGTGATGAAATTTTGCAGCAATTAGTGACAATTTTAACACCTTATAAAACAGGTATTGAAATTATAGATGTGAACTTACAACCAGTTAAACCACCGGAAGCAGTTACTGAAGCATTTGATGATGTCATTAAAGCTCGTAAAGATGAAAAACGTATTATCAATGAAGCAGAGGCGTACGCTAGTCAGTATAATGCGACAGTTGTTGGTGAAGTTGAACGAATATTACGAGAAGCCGAAGGCGAAAAAGAGCGGTTAGTTTCAGATGCACAAGCTGATGTTGCTCAATTTAAAGCGTTGCGTCAGTTGTATCGTGCTCAGCCAGAAGTTATGAAAATGAGACTCTATATGGACGCAATAGAATCTATTCTCTCTAAAAGTAGTAAAGTACTAGTAGCAACTAAAAGTGGACAAAATATTTTGTATTTACCCCTAGATAAAATTATGGAATCTCAACGTCAAAATAATAAGGATGAAAGTAGTCAAGTGGAAGGTGTGAGTGCGGCGAATGAGGTCGATCCTGATTTACCTGTTGATACAGCTGCTTCCCAACTGACTGAAGCTACTAATGATCGTCGTTCCACCGATTTGACACGGGGAGGATATCAATGGCAACAGTAAAATCAATTACAGTTTTTGCAGTATTATTCGTACTTTTTATTTTGTTCGGCTGTTTATACACAGTTGAAGAAGGTCAACGTGCATTAATTTTGCATTTAGGTGAAATTTCTTTGGGGGCAGATAAAAAACCTCGTGTAGTAGCTCCAGGTTTGCATTTTACAATACCCTTTGTTAATCGAGTACAATATTTTGATATGCGTTTAAATACAAATGATGTGAAATCATCGCGTATTTTTACCTCTGAACAAGAATATGTATTGGTCGATTATTATGTAAAATGGCGTATTGAAGATATTGCACTTTACTATCAACGCACGAGTGGATATTCAGACCGCGCTGAAAAATTGCTTGAACAAAAAATTAATAATGCTTTACGTGCGGCATTTGGTCAAATTACAACGCAAGAGGTTATAGCAGGAAAACGGGGCAATGTGATGGCGCTTTTGAAAGAAGAGGCTAATCAAAACGCAAAAGAATTAGGAATTGCAGTTTTTGATGTTCGAATAAAACGAATTGATTTTCCAAAAGAAGTCACTGAAACAGTTTATACTGAAATGCGTACTAAACGAAAACAAGATGCTACAAAACATCGCTCAGAAGGTATTTCGAAAGCCAATGCAATACGAGCTCAAACAGATAAAAATGTAGTAGTAAAATTAGCGCAAGCTCGTCGGAGTGCGGCTGAAATTCGAGCGCAAGGTCAATCAGAGGCTGCAAAAATTTATAATGAAACCTTCTCGCTAGATAAAGAATTCTACGCATTGTTACGAAGCTTGGAAGCATATAAAAATACGTTTAAAAGTAAGAATGATTTCTTGATACTTGAGCCAGACTCACAGTTTTTTAAATTTTTTAAAGGTGTATAGTAGTAGGATAGGTGTCGGGTTCCCGTTGGCTATCTCTACCGGATTTAATTTTTTATTAGAGTAGATCATAGAATGAGTAAAAAAGTTGTAATATTGGGCACTCAATGGGGTGATGAAGGCAAAGGTAAAATTGTTGATTTGCTCACAGATCAAGCCAAAGTAGTCGTACGTTTTCAAGGTGGACATAATGCAGGTCACACGCTCGTAATTGACGGAAAAAAAACGATTTTGCGTTTAATTCCATCAGGAATTTTGCGTTCTGATGTTAAATGTTACATCGGACATGGTGTGGTAATCTCACCAAAAGCTTTGTTGCAAGAAATTTCAGAGTTGGAGAATAATAATATTCCTGTCATTGAACGATTACGAATCAGCAGTGCATGTCATTTGTTGTTGCCTTATCACGAAGCCTTAGACAAAGCACGTGAATTAGCGCGAGGAAAATCAGCGATCGGAACGACAGGTCGAGGTATTGGACCTGCATACGAAGATAAAGTTGCTCGTCGAGGATTACGACTCATGGATCTAATGGATCCAACAGGACTCAGCCAGCGATTAATGGAGCTCGCTGATTATCATAATTTCATGTTAAAAAATTATTATCACACTGATAGCATTTCTTATGAAACCGTGCTTGAAGATTTACTCGAAGCAAGTCTGAAAATGAATTCGATGATTGCAGACGTTGCGTATGAGCTTTCACTTCATTCCCAAGCTGGAAATCCTATTTTATTTGAAGGTGCACAAGGAACATGTCTTGATGTTGATATGGGCACCTATCCCTTCGTAACGTCTTCAAATACGACTGCAGGTGCTGCAGCAACAGGATCAGGTATCGGTCCGCTAGCCCTTGATTATGTTTTAGGTGTTTCAAAAGCGTATACAACACGTGTAGGTGCAGGTCCATTTCCTACAGAGTTACAAAATGAAATTGGGCGCTTCATGGGTGAGAAGGGACAAGAATTTGGTTCAGTAACAGGCCGCCCACGACGTTGTGGTTGGTTAGATGCTGTTTCACTCCGACGCTCAATTCAAATTAATAGTGTGAGTGGATTATGCATCACAAAACTGGATGTTCTCGATGGTCTTGAAAAAATTAATATTTGTGTTGGCTATGAATTAAATGGAGAAAAGCTAGAAGTTCCTCCACAAGATTCTCGTGAATTAGAAAAATGCACGCCTATTTATGAAGAACTTCCAGGCTGGAAAAATCCAACATTTGCGGTGAAAACATTGGAAGAGTTGCCGATAGAAGCGGTTAATTATATTCATCGAATTGAAGAATTAGTGGGTGCGCCAGTTGATATTATTTCTACAGGGCCTGATCGTAGTCAAACAATTGTGAAACGTCATCCTTTTTTGTAGGGGGTCAAGTCAAGGTTTCAGACCTACGATTAATGTAATATCTAATGAATTAGAGAATACATTAATCGTAGGTCTGAAACCTTGGTGCCGAGGAGAGGACTCGAACCTCCACAGGGTTTCCCCCACAAGTACCTGAAACTTGCGTGTCTACCAATTTCACCACCTCGGCATATTATAACCTGAATATTCCATAAACTCTGACTCTAACGACCTCATAATAAGTTGTCAATCAATAGGGCAGGACCTGTATGGGTTGCCTCCCGACCACAAAAACTCCAACCGTCTGCTATACTTAGGGTGTAAGTATCTAATTAATAAGAGGTTATTTGGAGTTGTGTTATTAAGGCGCTGGAAGGCCTGTGTTTAGGGCTTTGCAGCAGGTACGGTGTGAGGTGGTATTATGAGCATGTTTGAAATCAGTCGTGCTCAGGGAACTAAAGCATCAGAAGCGGTAGAACCTGGTACGAGCGTTGTTATCACACAGGGCGAACTAATTATATGTGATCAATCTTTCACAGAGGTTTCTTCGGTCACGCGAATTGATAATAATTTACAACTCATTGTTGCTGATAATCCACCGACGGTATTTAATCAATTTTTCAGTGCACCAAATTCTCTTATTCAATTTACAGATCAACAATTCACAAATGATGATTTGAATAAGGTATTAAGTGTTCATTTAACATCAACAGATTCAAATCAAACATCTCACGAAATATTTCTTTCACCGGGTAGTGCAGTGTTTGCACAACCTGGTGAAAATTATTATTTAAATTCTACTGAATTTAATATAAAAGATTTACATCGTCATGGTAAAGATTTATTGATTCAATCACACGATGAAACAGCAAAAACAATTGCGATACTGAAAGATTTTTTTAAAACACCTGAATCTGGGTTTGATTCACCAGAGTTGAATATCATTGATCCGACTGAAGGTTCAACACATGATATGGTCGTAAATCCCCATTCCAGTATTTTCCAATGGGAGGGTGAACCATTACCCGTTGCCGTTGTTGGATCATTGTACGGCTATTATTTCAAATTAGAAGGAGCTCAAACTGAGGAATACCATTTGGTAGCTAGAACAGAAAACGGAGCATTACCTTCATGGATGACGTTTTCACATTTAGGTGGAGGACAATATTATTTATCCGGTACACCACCATCAACGGCCCTTGGTAATCAGGAAATATTTATAGAGGCATACTGCATTAAAAATAAAATTGGATTTCACACTCAACAATCCTACGAATTAACAATCAAAGCAAGTAGTGAGACGACAACGCGTGCTATTGTTGATGATGTTGCAGCCGCAGAATATAGAAGTTTAGGTGAAACTATCACAGCTGATAGTTTTGTTACGGGCGTGGTTGCGGTAAATCAAATGCCGTATATGTCGATGCCTGAAATTGCTGTTCTCACTAGTTTACCAGCAGTTAATCCAATGACAATGGCTCAAACATTTAGTAGCTATACTACTCATAATGAAATTCAACCTGTAAAAGGACTCCACGATCAAAGTATAATCATTGAAAATCAAAAAACTCATACTGAAGATATTGCGAATCACATTGAAATTACCGCTCATCCCGAAGGGGGAATTCCTAACGGAGTGCATGGATTGAGTCCAGTTAAAATCGTACATGATGTTACGACTACATCTACAACTAAAAATGACACTACGACGGAAACTTCATCCTCTGCGGAACCTACAACCCCAACTACGAATACATCAACTTCTACAGGTACTGACACAACAACTGAAACGACGACGTCGCCTCCATCAAATCCATCTGCTACAAATCATAGCTTGCTAACAATTTTAACTACGCCTCCTCCAACAACTTTTACCACATTGCAATCCTATTTAGATGGTGTGCATGGAGTTACATTTGGTGGAGATATTTTCTTTAACTATTATCCAGGGACATTAGGAACCTCAGCTTTCATTATTCCGAACGCCACTGGTAATGGATATGGCGTATTAGTCGATGCGTCAACGAGTGGGAGAACCTCAGGAAATAGTCTTGGAGATGTTTATTACCTAAATGGCCAGTCAACATTCCCAACTTCATTTCATATATCTGATCCAGGTGTAACAGGAACTGTCTTCTATCCTCCGTTTGGTCAAGTCCTTTTTCCAACACAAATCTACAATGCGAGCGACTTCAATGGTGATGGTTCTACGGATATGTTTTTTGTCGCGTATTCGTCAGGAGGATTTACATCATATATCGTTTTTGGTAGTCCCAGTGGGTTTCCTTCTACAGTAAATTTAGGCAATTTAGTGAGTTCTGGTGGTGCAGTAGCTCTTACTTCGAGTCAATCATTTACCAATGGCGGTGTTCTAGGTGATATTAATGGAGACGGCCTGAGTGATCTTGGACTTGTGAAAACGATATCATTTCCTGGATTCACTCAAGCTTATGTTTTCTTGGGAACGCATACTCCTCCAAATTCATTGGATGTTAGTGCATTGGATGGTACCAATGGATTTACAATTACCGCAGCAGGGCGATTTGGAATAGGTCAATCCAATACGATTATGGGAATCGATTTAAATGGCGATGGATTCAACGATATTCTGTTTAAATCCTACCATAACTTCACAACTGATACGGCCACGATAATTTTTGGCAATAGCACAGGATTTCCTTCTACATTTGATATCGGGAATGTAGGGCAGGTAGGTCAGCCGGCTGGATTTGTCATTTATAATAGTACAGATTCTCCTTATAGTAGCCACCATTTTGCTGATCCAGCTGTGAATATCGGCAATTTTAACGGCAGCGGTATCGATAGTCTCGTCATTAGTGAATTAGATTTATTTACGAGTAATTCTTCAACCTATGTCATTTTTGGTAGTCATTCTTTTACAAATAATGTTAATTTCGATTTAAATACACTGAATGGCTCAAATGGATTTTTGTTAACATCTTCAGCTCCACAACACTATGTAACGAGTATCGCTTATTTAGGAGATGTTAATGGTGATGGCAAAGCCGATTTTGGTTTTATCGATAAAAGCGCTTATAGCTTACAAGGTGCTGCGTACATTATTTTTGGAAGCAGCAATCCTTTCCCGGCAGTAATTGATTATTCACATTTAACTCCGAACCAAGGTTTTGTAATTCAATTTACACCAGGCGTTTCTGCTACAACCATAGGTGGTGGTGGAGATTTAAATGGTGATGGAATTGCTGACATTGTTTTAAGTAATCCAACTACCAATGTAGGTCCTGCACCTGGATATGGCGCGAGTGGTGTAAGCTATATTGTTTTTGGTGGCAATTTTAATGGTGTAATTACACTTAAAGGTACCTCAGGTGCAGAAACGCTAACCGGAACGAACGGTAATGATGTGATCTATGGTGGCGGCGGCAATGATACTATTAATGCGTTGGGTGGAAATGATTTTATCAATGCTCTTGGAAATTCTAGAATTGATGCAGGCCAAGGAAATGATACCATCGTTTATTACCGTGACGACGCGCCGGTGAGTGGCGGAACAGGTACAGATACGCTTTGGTTTAAATACGATAATACACACGTCACTTTTATTGGAGCAACGAATTACACAGGTATTGATGCTATCAATCTAACCTCTATGCAAAGTATGGTCGGTAACAGTGTCACATTAGATGCAGCAACAGTATTATCAATGTCAGACGCTAATTTAATGACCATAACAGGCAATGCACATGATACTTTAACACTTGTTTCGAGAGATATTTGGACATCCTCTTCAGTCATTTCAGGTTATACAACGTATACTTCAATGAGTGGGTCTGTGCTAAATGTACAAAATGATGTCCATGTAAATTTTTCAGGCCCAGTATTTGTCAATTTAGGTCAACCCTTTAATGGTTTTGAATTTGATGGTCAAACTTTTGCAATATCTGGTAGAGAAGCTACGATGGTAGCAGATATGACAGGTGATGGTCTTGGTGATTTAATTGTAGGTGTCTATATTGGCGCCAGTTATTACGGTGAAGTACATCTAATACCAGGCAGCACTACACCATTTCCGAATCAATTTGATATTACGAATGGTTCTGTTAATGGAACAATTTTTACGGCGACATCACCGAATGCGAACTTATATCCGTACCATGTTGCGGGGGTGACGGATTTTAATGGTGATGGTTTGGATGATATACTTATTGTTGGTAATGATTCCAGCAGATATTACTCTTTCAACCAGACTTTTCCTTTCCAAAATGCAAAATCATATATTGTATTTGGTGATTCTAATGGTTTTGCTGCAAATGTCGATATATCCACCCTTGTTAGCAACGGTGGGGCTATAGAATTTTCTGTAGTAAATCCCTCTAGTGGGATCGTGACATATTCCTTTACTAATGGAACTTATTTAGGTGATATCAATGGTGATGGTCTTGCAGATATCATAATTTCCGATTTTGTGAGTTCGGGGGTTTTTACACGGGACCTTGATGTCTTCGTTGTTTTTGGTACATCAACGCCAAGTAATCATATTAATTTGTCAACATTAGATGGTACAAATGGTTTTGAGCTCACGCCTACAGTTAATCAACCGTCGTTTCTTGGTATGACCGGTGTTGACATTAATGGTGATGGATTTAATGATGTATTTCTCAATACTTATAGAACTACGCCTTATAATAACCAGGTTACTGTTACTTTTGGTCGATCAACAGGTTTCTCCCCTAGTTTTGATCCTACAGTATTACCTGTAGGCGAAGGTTTTATTATTCATGACAGTACTAGGAATGATTCAAATTACAATGGTTTAGGGGTTCGAAATTCTGCTAATATCGGTGATTTTAATCAAGATGGTATAGACGACGTTATGATAATCGAAAAAGGTACTCAAGGAGTCTATATTATTTTTGGTGATCCAAGTTTTTCAACGACAAGTACTTTCGACCTTGCATCAATAAATGGTCTTAATGGAATTAAATTAAGTGCTGGTCCTGATGGTTACATTGTCCAAGTAGCCTACCTAGGTGATGTGAACGGTGATGGACTTTCAGATATAGGAATTGTCAACAACTACTCTTATGGTGGAAAAGGGGCTGCGTATATTGTTTTTGGAAGTACTGATGTGTTTGCTTCAGGTATAGATCTTACTAATTTAACAAAAGATCAAGGTTTTACAATACTGGGCGCAGACTCAAACAATTCATTATATTCAATCAGTGGTGGAGCTGATGTCAATGGAGATGGGTTATCGGACATAGTAGTCAGCGGGCCCTATATCAATAATTCTAATGGTGCTTCTTATGTTATTTTTGGTAGTAATTTTAATAATGTCATAACGCTCAAGGGTACATCAGCGGGTGAAACTTTGACGGGAACTGCCGGAGATGATGTGATTTACGGTGCTGGCGGAAATGATACCATCAATGCATTGGGTGGTAATGATTTTATATCAGCTCTAGGAAATTCTAGAATTTATGCAGGTCAAGGCAATGATACAATAGTTTATTACCGTGACGATGCACAGGTGCAAGGTGGCACAGGTACTGATATGTTGTGGTTTAAATATGATAATACACATGTCACATTTATAGACTCAACAAATTATACAGGTATTGATGAAATTAATTTACAACCCATGAGATCACTTGTTGGAAATAGTGTCACATTAGATGCAGCAACAGTATTATCAATGTCTGATGCAAATCTGATGACAATCACAGGCAATGCGCATGATATTCTGACATTAATAGCAACGGATATATGGACAGCAACAACCTCACTAGCTGGTTATACAACGTACACATCACTGAGTGGTTCAGTGGTGAATGTCGAAAATGATGTACATGTGACATTTGCTCCACCAGCTTCTCCAGTAACGTTGAATTTCACTGTACAAGAATTAACTGATGGTACGCACGGATTTACTTTAACTCACACAACTTTACTGAATGCGACAAGTTCAACGATTATTCAAAATGGTGATGGTTTTGGAGATTTATTTATTGCTAACGGATTTAGTGCGGGATCAAGTCCTTTCACAAGAGCCTTTATTGTAGATGGTCAAGCAACATTTGGTGCGAGTGTACCATTTGATGATCCTTCATTAACGACGTCTTTATTTAATAATACTTCCTTCGGATTTCCCATTTCAGCCTACGGTCAACATGTGAATTCAGTTGGTGATTTTAATGGGGATGGGCTGCATGATATATTAATCTCAGAATTTTTTGGTGGATATTCTCATATTATTTTGGGACAACCCGGGGGATTTGCTGCAACATCATTAATTGCATCAGTAGGGATTAATTTACCTGGACATTATAATGCTACGACATCAGCGGCTTTAGGTGATGTCAATGGTGATGGTCTCAGTGATATTGCATTGAGTGATTCGCAATCAGGTTGGGGTGCTGTGATATTCGGTACCACAACACCTGGCGGCAGTATCACTACTACCGCACTAACAGGCGCAGATGGATTCCAAATTGCGCGCCCAGGCTCAAATATTTCTGCAGGTCTTCAAGATTTTGGTACTAATGACATTAATGGCGATGGCAAGAATGATATTTTTGTAAGCTATTACGATACCTCTGTGCATACTGGTGGAATCGGTGTGATATTAGGTAGCACACCCGCATTTTCTTCTACAGTTACTGTTTCATCTGCTGGTATTAGTGGTGCTAATGGATTTTTAATTACAAATTCTGCTGGAATTCCTGGTTCAAATAATTATCTCATTAATCCTACAGAAATAGGTAATTTGACAGGCAATGGTGTGGATGCTATTGCTTTATCATCCAAAGATACTGTGTATGTTATATTCGGAAGTACATCATTTCCGATGGGTGGTAATTTCGATGTCACTTCAATTAATGGTACGAATGGTTTTGAATTAAATACGGCTTCTCACGCAGCCAATATTACCAGCATTGCATACTTAGGGGATGTAAATGGTGATGCTTTGTCTGATTTCGGATTCCTTGATAGTAATGCTTATAGTGGACTCGGTGCAGTGTATGTTGTTTTCGGAAGTCCAGATCCTTTCTCTGCAATACCCATTGATTTTACTACACTTAATTCTGATCAAGGGTTTGTCATTACCGATCCTTTAGGATTTACATCAAACCAAACAGTCGCGGGTATTTTGAGCGCACCAACAGTGAGTGGTGGTGGTGATTTAAATGGTGATGGTCTGGGTGAAATTGTCATTACCAGTGGAAGTAATCAACATATTATTTACGGTCAAAATTTTAATGGCGCAATAACACAATTAGTTGATCCTAACCATTCATCAATACAAGGTGTAGGAAGTGATGATGTCATCTATGGTACTTCTGGAAACGATACTATCACGGGTGGTTCTGGCGATTCATTTATTAGTGCGGGTGCAGGAATCGATGTAATTAACGGCGGTACTGGAAATAATACGATTGTTTATGATGGATTTGATGCATCAGTTGACGGAGGATTGGGTGGACAAAATACATTGTGGTTAGAAAATGATGGAATCATGGCAGATTTACAGGGCACAACAATTTTCAAAGATTTTGATGTCATAGATTTAAGACCTTTGCAATCACTTCAAGGTAACGAAGTAGTTTTAGATCCGCTAGGCGTTTCCAATATGTCTCATACGAATACATTGCAAGTCGATGGTGGTGCTCATGATGCACTCGTATTACATGATGTTGGTCCCGATATGTGGAGTGTTATCGCAACTAATGTCAATATTGGTGGATCTGTGTATACCGCTTACTCGTCAGCGGTCAGTCATTCAACTGTGTATGCCGAAAATACTCTCAATCATGTTTCAATTGTTTAGTGCTTTGTCATTCCTGATGCACATGAATGTGGTTTTGATCAGCATTCTTATTTTTTGCAGGGAAGGGCGAAAGTTCGTTGAGCAGGGTAGTGTTTGAGCTTTTAAGGACTTCTTCGCAATTGTTTTCTTGATACTGACGCAGAATATCAGCCTGTTTTGCAGGTGAAGACCAAGCAGAATCGTGATTTTGATCCATGCTGTAGAAGACAATATTTCGTTTAAGGCGGCTGCAGAGCTGGTTTTGGGTGGTATCTCGTTTATTCATATCAAATGCTGAATTGAGGCCACAGCCAGAAATAAAGCTTGATGCCAATAAGCCTATAATGAATGTCCGTATTGATTTCATTCTGGTCTCCTAAATTTAACGTGGTTAATAGATAGTAATTGCTTGCAAATAGTATTTCCATTGAGCAAGGACTTAAATTAATCCTCATATTCCTTTAGTTAACCATGAAATTCTTGTCTTTTCCAGCTACAATGTACATAGAACCTTCGCAAGAGCGCTGAACTCTTATATCGGAAGTGAGGGTTAAACTATCTTGCAATTCGATATTGCTACAAAAGGAGACTTTGTGTCTAAGGGATTTAAAAAGAAAGATCCACACGCTGAACGTGAGGCTCAAAAATATGATCGGCCAATTGCCAGCCGCGAATTAATCATGTCATATCTAGAAGAAGCAGGAAAACCCATATCTTATAAAGAAATTATTTCTGCACTCGATATGCATGATGAGGAACAACAAGTTGCTCTAAAACGCAGGCTACGTGCGATGGAACGTGATGGGCAAATTGCACGAACACGAGGAAAAAAATACGGTATCGTCGTACCCATGGAATTAGTTCGTGGACGCGTTATAGGTCGGCGAGATGGTTATGGTTTTGTAGAGCCTGAATTAGGCGGAGACGATATTTTTCTTTCACCCTACCAAATGCGATCAGTATTTCCAGATGATATTGTTATGGTCAGAGCAGTGGGTACCGATCGTCGAGGACGACCAGAAGGAACCATTGTTGAAATTCTTCAACGAAATACGCATCAAATAGTCGGTCGATTATTTCATGAAGAGGGTGTCGATTTTGTTGTGCCCGTACAAAAAAATATCAATCTCGATGTTTTGATTCCTGAAAATCATGCAGGAACGGCAGTGCCTGGCCAATATGTGGTTGTTAAAATTACAAATCAACCTACTCAACGTCGACAGCCTGTTGGTGATATTATTGAAGTGCTCGGAGATCGTCGTGAACCAGGAATGGAAACGGAAGTTGCTATTCGTTCGCATGGATTACGCTATTTATGGTCGACTGAAGTTGCTCAAGATATTAGAAAAGTTCCCAACGAAGTGAATGAAAAAGATATTCCTAAAAATCGAAAAGATTTACGCAAATTACCTTTTGTAACCATTGATGGTGCTGATGCTAAAGACTTTGATGATGCTGTCTATTGTGAGCCACTAGAAGACGGAGCATGGAATTTATATGTGGCCATTGCCGATGTAAGTCATTATGTGAAGCCTAATTCAGCTATCGACAAAGAAGCGTATTTAAGAGGAAATTCTGTTTATTTTCCTAGCCGTGTAATACCGATGCTACCAGAGGGATTATCGAATGAAGTGTGTTCACTAAAACCTCAAGTCAATCGTTTAGTGATGGTGTGTCAAATGCGCATCAATAAAGACGGCAATCTTGAAAAACACGATTTTTATTCTGCTGTGATTTGTTCTCATGCTCGATTAATATATTCTGAAGTGGCACGCATGTTAGAGCATCCAGAAAAATATCAAAATCCTTTACTGAAGCATTTACAAAATTTACATGCTCTCTATAAAAAATTATACCGTCAACGATTAATTCGAGGCGCTTTAAATTTTGAAACGACCGAAACACGGATCATTTTTGATGAACAAGACAAAATCGCACAGATTGTTCCTGTTGTCAGAAATGATGCTCATAAACTAATTGAAGAATGCATGTTGTTGGCTAATGTCGCAACAGCGCAATTTTTGCAACATCATCGAATGCCTGTATTGTATAGAGTTCATGAAGGTCCCTCGCATGAACGGCTAGAAAGATTGCATGATTTTTTACGCGGCGTTGGACTTCGATTAGGCGGAGGCGATTCGCCCAGCTCTCAAGATTATTCAAAATTATTGGAGAGAGTCGAGGGTAGGCCAGATGCACATTTAATTCAGACGGTGCTTTTGCGTTCTTTAGCTCAAGCTATTTATAGTCCCAGTAATAAAGGGCATTTTGGTTTGGCTTTTGAAGCCTATTGTCATTTTACTTCACCCATTCGTCGATATCCTGACTTACTGGTACATCGTGCAATTAGTCATATTATCGAGGGACATTCCCCTGAAAAATTCAATTATAATCTCACTCAATTTGGTGATTTTGGATTGCATTGTTCAAAAACAGAACGTAGTGCAGATTTAGCCACTCGCGATGTTGTTGATTGGTTAAAATGTCAATATTTACTTGAGAAAGTCGGTAATTGTTACGAAGGTGTTATTGTTGATATAACCAGTTTTGGTGCTTTTGTTGAATTAAAAGATTTGTATGTTCAAGGATTGCTACATATCACTGCGCTTGAAAACGATTACTACACTTATGATGCTAGTCACCACAGATTAGTTGGCCAACGCTCAGGGAAGCAGTATCGTTTGGGTGATCCTTTGGACGTGCAGATTGCGCGCGTTGATGTTGATGAGCGCCAGATTGATTTTGTCCTTGCTCGTAAGAATGGACGTTAGCTGCAGTATCACCAATTTTCTGCAATTTACTTTCTATTTCTGAAACTTGCTTTAGTAATCTATCTCTTTCTCGTACTAAAGTGAGTGCGTTTGTTGATTGGTGTTGTGAATTTATTCCAGAAACTTGATGTGTGTGTAAATTTTCTAAAGATTGTTGCAGTTCTTGTTTTTTCAGAGATTCATTTATCTTGTGACATTTTTGTAGTTCTTTTTCACTGGCATGAACAAGAGCTTCCATGTTCCTTTCTTGACTCACAGTTTTATATCGAACGATACCAGCTAGGATACTAATAAAAGCTGTCGCTGCACAAACTGTAACTAGGGTATAAAATGAGGTGAAGAATAAAAAGGCACCTGATATCAAGGCGAGCGAAATGAAAAATGCGGTGATAAATGCATGTGCTAATGGGCTTATGCCGGCATGTTTTGGTTTTAATGCGTGAAATAATCTTCGTAGAGGTGAAAAAAACCAAGATTTGAAATAAGCCCAACCTGACATAGTAGGATTAGGTGAAATATCAGGATAAGAACTTGTTTTTTGGAGGGTTTTATCAGAAAAATTGACTTCTTCGAATGTAATCTGATCGGTTAGTCTAGCCGTAATCTCATCATTTTCTTTTTTCAATTGATTAATATTGATGCAATTAACAATATGTTTCATTCTCAGAGCTGCTTCTCTACGGTAGTTATCTACCGCTTGCTGCCATGCAACAGTCAGACCCAGAGATAATGAACCGGCGAAAGCAAGGCCAGCGGCTAATACAAGAGATAATTTAATGGTGGTGGCTGTTAAAAGTCCGAGGATTACAGTGAGATAATTTGATAAGAAAACGTACCAACTGGATAAATATTGGGTGCCTGTCGAAAGGGTGCTTTCAATAGTATGGGCTGTGTGTTTATAAGAGAGATGACTGTGACGATTAAGTTGATTTAATGTTAAATTGGATAAAATTTGTTTGTTTTGATCTGAGGTGAGGGCAAAAGAATGATTGGTTTTTTCTTTTGCGGCTAAACGATAAAGGTCTAAGGAATTAACTCCATCTTGAAATTCAATTTTTGTATCCGCGTCAATATTAGTATTTTTAAAGTATTTCTTTCGTTTTGTCTCAGGTAGGATCTCCCACAGTGATCTCATTTGATCATGTGTTAATTGATCATCTGTGATAAGAGAATGAAGTATTTCAACTGGATGTACTAACTGGTTGGAAATCGCGAGAGTGTCACTTAATAGTGTATTATTTAAGGAAAGCTCATCTAATAAATCTTTAGACTGTGAAATAATTTGTTTTAAAAATACACGGAGTTGCTCGTCAAAAATAGTGTGAATGTTGTTCTCATTTAATGGGATCTTGGATTCTTTTCCTTGAACTATTAGTGTTAAAAACACACGCTTAAACTGAATTAACTTATCTTGAGGGATTTTATTGATTAGATCAGTTTCAATATGTTTTTGTAAAGCATCTATAGAGGATCCATATTGTAAGAGAAACTTCAATGGAAATTGACCTAGGAAATTTTCGATTTCCAAGCCAGTAAATTCAGATTCACTACTTGAGGGCTTTTTCATATAATCACTGCCTAAATTCAAACAATATAGAGTATTTTATCCTCACTATATTAACGAAATATTAAGCATATTACACTACCGTAGAGTTCGCAGCATAACGGGTAGAATCAGGTATATTGGCTGTTTCAAAGCCACAACGCCGCAGAACACAGGCATCGCAGCGCCCACAGGCTTCACCCTCATCGGAAGCTCGGTAGCAGGTCACCGTTTTGGAGTAATCGACCCCAAGCTCTGATCCAATACGGATGGTATCGGCCTTGGTTAACATCATTAAGGGTGTATGAAAGGTAACTAATTCACCTTCAACGCCGGCTTTAGTGGCTAGGCGGGCCATCGTTTGATAAGCGGCAAAATACTCTGGTTTGCAATCGGGATACCCAGCATGGTCTGTAGAGCAATTTCCTGAGAATATGTCGGTAGAACCAATGATTTCCGCATAGGCTAGGGCGTAGGAGAGGAAGATAGTATTGCGTGCTGGCACATAAGTCGCTGGGATTTTGCCTGCCCCTGAATAATCTGGCACATCTATAGATTGGTCAGTCAGAGCCGAGTGCCCGAATTGACCAATGTCTATGGTGATAATTCGATGTTCTTTGGCCTCAAAATAGGATACAGCCCTCTTAGCCGCATTGACTTCAGCAGAATGTTTTTGACCGTACTGGAAAGTTAATGCATAAAGCTCAAAGCCCTGTGATCGTGCTATTGCCATGCAGGTCGTGGAATCAAGCCCACCTGAGAAGAGTACTACCGCTTTACGCATTTGCTTTTACCTCTTTCTGTCGTAAATGAGTAGGATAACAAGAAAACAGCGTCGCGTCTTGAGAAAGAACTGCGCAGCTGAGTGCTGCGCAGTTAGAAACTCTCCCCAGAGTATTTACTTTAACCCGAAAATCAGTAAGCTATCACCTCAGGAATGAGATTGGAATCCGTGATAATCCCTTATGTGGATTACAGATTTAAGGAAGTTTCATCGATGCCGTTACCAGGGATAAAGGAGAAATTAGCGCTCTTGAGCCAGTCTCAAGCACAATCTCTACCATTAATCTACTTAATTAAAGACAATAATAGCCGCTTTCAATTTATGACAGATTTGGCGGCACAACATACTGGTTCCTCTAGTGCGCAAGAATTGATTGACCGGACCGCCTCAGATTTACAATGTGACGCGGCAGAATATGCTGCAGAATTGAAACATTACGATAACATAACGCTAGAACAACGCTCTGAAACATTACTCTTATCACTTATTCATTCTGCTATAGGCGCTACTGTTAGCTTAATTTGTAACAAGCCTATTATTACTGAAAATGGGCAAGTAGAGGGTATAGAAACATGGGCCCAAGTTTTACCTTCATCCGCTGGCCTTGATAAAATCATAAAAGGATATCTGCCTGAATCATCAAATTCTTTAAAAATTCAATCTGATGGTTCAAAGTTATTAACTCTTCGAGAACATGAATGTGTTTATTATTTATCACGAGGTTGCACGTTTTTAGAGATTGCTGAAAAGCTTTGTATTTCTCCTAGAACAGTTGAGGCGCATATCACTAATATCAAGATAAAACTTGATGTGAAAACACGCTCAGAGTTAATTGTGAAAGCGTGCGAATTGGGTTATGTGCAAATTAATTTATTAGATCCCAATTTGCAGCCTGGTAAATTACAATTATTAGGTGTTAAGCCATTTGAGCCGCTTGAGTGAAAGGGGTCAAATCTTGTCAGCCCTTACCAACACGAACAACATACCTCGCAGGGGTTGGTTGCGTTGCAAGCGTAAGGTAATTTCATTTTGAGACAAAATTGTTAAATTTTCTTGCGCGGCAAGTTTTTTAATGTATTCGTGAGAATGGGCATAACGAATAGAAGTTTGCAAAGAAAATGTAGAAATATTTTCAGGTGCAATTTCAATTGAAAATCCAAATAATCCGTTGGGGCTAAGAGCATTAGCGACGTCGTGGAATAATTCTGATAGATCACCTATATAAGGTAATACATCTGCAGCAATAATTATTTCGTTATTAAGATGGTCTTGGAGTGTTTTACGTAAATCTCCGACGATAAGTTCATCGTAAATTTCTTTTTTCTGCAGTATTTCGATCATATTTTTGGAAAGATCAACGCCAATCAATGGTTGGGCTATTTCTTTAAAAAGCGCGCCTGCTAATCCTGTACCGCAGCCTAAATCAAGAACTTGTCGAAGGTGTAGATTATCATCAATTTCTGACATTACGGCATCATGCAATAATTTGGGCGTTGTATATTTTAAATGCTCGGTTAAATGCTGGTCAAAATGAGGCGCATATTGATCAAAAAGATGCTCAATATATTCATTCGGTGCTTTTTCAGGTGAGTTTTCTTGTTTAAGGGCTGATAGAATATACTTAATTTCTTCGTTGTTTGGTTGAAATTTGAGTGCCAATTGAAAATTCTCAATTGCATTAGGTAAGTCTTCAATTTTTAAATAGACAGTACCTAAATTATTATAAGCCGCAAAATAATCTGGCTTAATTTCTACCGCTTTTTTAAGATAATTAATGGCTTCACCATGATGGTCTTGGTAAGAATAAATCATACCGATATTGTAATAGGCTTCTGGAGTCGGTTTCTTATAAAGAGCTTTTAGAAAATGTTCCAACGAGGGTTTTAGGGCATGTTTAGTAAGTAAAATACAGCCTAAATTATAATGGGCCTCATAGTGTTCAGGGTCCATATCCACTACACGATAAAAAATGTCGATAGCTTCTTTCGTATTATTGTTTATTAATAATGCTGATGCATAGTTTGTCCAAGCATCTGTAAAGTTAGGCTGTGATTCAAGAACCATTTGATACAAAGCAATCGCTTCATCAAGATGATTTTGATCCGATGCTTGAAGTTGTTGTGCCAATGTATAACGTGCTTGATTATGGTTTGGATTGAATTTGAGTGTATTACGCAACTCTTCAATTGCTAGCGCTAATTTGTCTAGTTTTAGGGCAATTAAGGCAAAACTATAGTGTGACTCTGCATCCTGAGGATTAAGTGATAATGCTTTTTCTGCTAATTCTAGGGCTTCTATTGCGCGATTTTCTTGTATGTATATTAGAGCCAAATTATTGAGAGAAGTAGGGGAGTTTGGATTATATTTTATAGCGTGATTATAGTGATCGATGGCTCCTTGAGTATCATTAAGATGTTTTTTAATGTTTGCCATACTATTGTGAAATGTGGCATTGTCTGGAATAAAGTTTAAAACCTGGGATAAATAAGATTCTGCGGTTTTATAATCTCCTTTTTGACCAGATAATATTCCCAGTAAATGTAATATGTCAGGATTTTGAGGATTATCAGCAAGGAATTTCTGGTAGAGCTTTTCAGCTTCTTCCCATGATCCTTGCTGATGTTTTTCAATCGCTTCGGTGAGATTAAGATCAGATTTCTTGCTCACTGCGATCTCTTTGAGTTGCTAGCCGTTTACTCTCGATGGCTTTAGAGAATTCATAAACCACTAATGCATATTGCATATTATGGTTGTAGCGAGTAATCGCTTCGAAATTATTCAGTGCCACCCAATATTGTGGTTGATGATTATATTCAACTGAGAAAAAAGTCGCAGGTGTATCTGACGCTAATTTCGCATCGACTGTAACTCCCAATTTTCGTAATTCACCTAATGTTGAATTGAGTTTCAGTGGCTCTTGTTTGATCGTTTTCAACGCATTTGCAGTCGCTTTAGCAGGTAAAATTACCAGTTGGTTTTCTTTCCAGCCATTTCGTTTAAAATAGTTAGCAACGCTACTAATTACGTCACCATCGTTATTGATTAAATCAGCCTGTTTACCACCATTTAAAGCAACAGCGTAGTGACGATAGCTGCTAGGCATAAATTGTGGTTTACCGATGGCTCCTGCATGAGATCCTTTAATCGTGAGCGGATTGAAATTTTGTTCACGTGATAACAACAAATAATTTTCAAGTTCTGAGGTAAAAAAAGCAGATCGACTAGGATAATTAAAAGCTAATGTTGCTAGTGATTGAAAAATGGGAAAATCACCTTGTTTAGTACCATATTTAGACTCTACCCCAATAATGGCCACTATGATGCTAGCAGGTACACCATAGGTTCTTTCGGCTTGAGTTAATTCTTTTGCGTGTTCTTGCCAATATTGAGCACCGTGATTCACTCGCTCCTCAGAGATAAAATAATTTTTATATTCAGTCCAAGGTTTAGCTTCGTAAGGTTTATTCATCTTATCAACGACTACAGAATCCATATGAATTTGCGAAAATAAATTTTTCAAATATGATTCATCAAACTCATGTTTGTCGACCATCTTCTCAATGAATTGATTAACTGAATCGTCAATTGTTGATGCGTTTTCTGCAAAGGAGAGCGTGGTAAAACTGAAGGCTGTTAGCAATGTGCCCACTAACACTAGGCATTTGTTTCTAAAAGTCATGGTGGAATTCCTATCTGTTGTTTTGTACCCCGTATGAGCATTATGGTAATGCAACATAACGGTTAGCAGGACCTATATTACTCGAGGCCGAATGGACAATCAACCTGATTTGAGGGTCGTACTGCGGATAGTCTGGAGCAGCGTAGGGTCGAGTTGAGAGAGTGCATGGATAATATAATCTTCCTTAATCAGGAGACCTCCATTTTCATCTCGGTCAAAGGCAAAATAAGGCGATGTTGGAAGATTTTCTAATGATCGAGGATGATTGATAACTTCATCGATTAACTCAATAAAGTGCTCTTTTTGAGATGGATTCAACTCTTGAAGCAGTTTATGAAGAAAAAGAATTCCTTGTAAATGTTCAGTTTCATGTTGAATGATTTGAGCTGTCATATCAGAATGTTTTTTTTCATGTTTATTTCCATGAACATCGTAATATTGTACGACTATCCATCGGTGTCGTCTCACTTTACCTCTAAATGGGCAAGGGATACTCAAACAGCCTTCTCCAGGACAATGGGTTTCGGACGAACGTTCAATTATCACTGGATTAATCAGTATTTCAGTTTCTGGAACAATTTCGTTAGGATATCGTACTTTAGCTGTGATGCGGGTTTGTGGATTGACAGGATTAATGATGATGATACTGGGGACAGGAGACGGGATATCTGCGCATTGATTCGCAGCAATTCCAACACCGCAATGATCATGCAATGATTGCGTCATTTTTTTAAGGCAGCCCTCAATATTTTCTTCTGGTGTAAATTGAACAAGCGTAGTGGGTGCAAATAAAACAGCATCACCAATACAGCGAATTGAAAATGGTGCAGCGTTTAGATTTGTCATAATTAGGCTACCGTCGAATGAGTTGTCGATGAGTATGAATAGACATTAACATACCAAATCCAGCCATAATCGTAACCATAGAAGTTCCACCATAACTCACTAAAGGTAATGGAATTCCAACAACAGGTAAAATTCCGCTAACCATCCCCATGTTGACGAAAAAACAAATAAAGAAAGTAAGCGTGATACTTCCGGCTAATAATCGAGAAAAGGTATCTTGGGCTTGAAGGCTAATATATAAGCCTCGCCCCACAATCGCGAGTAGTAAAATTATGAGGGCAAAACTCCCCATAAAACCAAATTCTTCGCCAGCTACTGCAAAAATAAAATCAGTAGAATGTTCTGGTAAAAATTGTAAGTGAGATTGAGTTCCGTTTAACCAGCCTTTACCAAACAGCCCCCCAGATCCAATAGCAATTTTAGATTGAATAATATGATAGCCAGAGCCGAGTGGATCTCGTTCAGGATCGAAAAGAGTCAGAACACGCTTACGCTGAAAATCGTGTAAAAAATACCAGACGGCAGGAAGGCTCGCCAACACTACTCCTGTCGCAATAGCAATTAACCGCCATCCCAACCCCGCAAGGAGTAGTACGGATGCCCCTGCTGCTAAAATTAAAATAGCTGTTCCAAGATCAGGTTGTTTTGCAACGAGCAAAACAGGAAGTATCAGCATTGTGATACTGAAGAATAAAATTTTAAGCGAAGGTGGAAGAGGTTTATCGTGTAAATACCAGGCTAAAATCATGGGTGCTGCTAATTTCATTATTTCAGAGGGTTGAAATCGAACAACTCCTAAACTTAACCAACGCTGAGCCCCTTTACCAATGTGACCTACAATATCAACAGCAACTAAAAGTAAAATACCGATAATAAAAACAATGGGAATCCATTTATAATATTTATTTGGGGGAATTTGTGCAAATACCAGCATGACAAATAATGCTATGCCGAGTCGAATAGCTTGACTTGATAATTGTGAAAGACTCTGGCTACCAGCACTGTATAGTATGATTAATCCTACAGCCATAAGAATGGTAATCAAACCTAATAATGTTAAATCTATATGTATAGAATTCCAGAAGGAATCATTCATCGTTTGGATATATTTTTTTGCACTTTTATTCATCGGAACTCCTGATAAAAAAAGCATCGAGTACTGCGCGGGCCACTTTAGCAGCCGCATGAGAATTCTCCGCAATAACTGCAACGGCTATTTGAGGTTTTTCTACGGGCGCAAATGCAATAAATAGCGAATTATCGCGATATTTTTCTTCCACTTCTTCATCTTTTTTATCCGATAGATGTGAAGGCCTGAAGACTTGAGCCGTTCCTGTTTTACCCGCGGCTGTATACAGGTCAGGATGGCCAAATTTAACATACGCTGTGCCCTGAGGACTGCTGATCACATCTTTCATTGCATTAATCACAACATCCCAGTCTTCTTCAACTTTCATAATGACCGGTTTTTTTAGAATTGGGGCTTGAGTAATAATTTGGCCTGTTGGTTTTTCAACTTTGTGTAGCAATTGTGGTTGATAACGAATTCCACGTTGTGAAAGTGTGGCTGTTGCACTGGCGAGCTGTATTGGTGTCGCCAACATAAATCCTTGCCCTATGCCAGAGATAATAGTATCACCGGGATACCAGCGAGTATGTTGTGTTTTTCTCTTCCAGTCAGGTGAAGCAACAACACCAGAAATTTCTTCGTGCATATCGATATGTGTCAATTCTCCAAAACCAAATTGATGTAGTATATCATCCATTTTTGTGATGCCCATTTTTTGAGCTAGCGTGTAAAAATAAATATCACAGGATTGCATGATGGCATCGTGCATATCTGTATGACCATGTCCTCCTTTTTTATGGTTCCAGTCACGCCATTGTCTTGAGACTCCTGGTAATTGAAAATAGCCGTTACAATAAATACTGTCTTCTGCAGATAGCACTTCTTCATTGAGACCCTGTAACGCAAAAAAAGGTTTAATCGTTGAACCAAAAGGATACTGACCTCTCACAGCGCGATTGTAGAGTGGTCTATCAGAGGCTTCTCGTAATTGTTGATAGTCACTATTACTAATTCCATTCACAAATAAATTAGGATCATAATTGGGATGACTCACCATCGCTAAGACTTTTCCTGTGGTAGGATCTATTGCAACTAATCCTCCACGTTCACCTTCAAAAGCTTGATGCGCAACATGCTGTAATTTACTATCGATACTTAAATAAAGATTATCACCTGGGATAGGAGGAAAACGCTTCAGAACTCTGACTATTTGGCCAGAAGCATTCACTTCCACTTGATTGTAGCCCACACTTCCGTGCAATTCGTCTTCATAAAAATGCTCTATACCGATTTTACCAATGTAGTTTGAAGCACTATAATTTGCGGTATCAATTTCTTTTAATTCTTTTTCATTGATGCGTCCAACATAACCGAGCACCGTCACACTATCAGGTCCTAAAGGATAATTGCGTAATAAACGAGCGTTGATCGTAACACCTGGAAATCGAAAAAGATTCACATAAAACCGCGCTACTTCATCATCAGTAAGATTCAATTTCAAAGAGACAGGTTCGAAGGATCGATGTTGGCGGCGTTGTTTGTAAAATTGCTGTACAGTATCATCATCAATATCAAAAAGAGTGCGTAAATCTGTTAGTGTTTTACGAATATTAGGAACGTGGTCAGGAATAATATCCAAACTAAAACTGGGAATATTTTCAGCCAATAACACACCATTGCGATCGTAAATAAGTCCACGATTGGGTTCTATGGGAATGAGTACTTGTTGATTTTGCAATGAGAGCGTTGTATAGCGATTATGTTGCATAATTTGTAAATAAAAGAGTCGCGCTACTAAACAAAAAGTCAGTATGAGAATAATTATTGCGGCACTAAACACGCGCTGCGTGAACAAATTTGTTTCTGAATGGTAGTTTTTAATTGTGAGGCGCGGTGCCATGTCAATTACGCTCGATGATAAGGATGATTAGTTAATATACTCCAAGCACGATAAATTTGCTCTGCAATAATGACACGCACCAGTGGATGAGGCAAGGTGAGCGGCGATAATGACCATATTTGCTGGGCTCGTTGCCTACAAGCATCTGATAAACCATCAGGTCCGCCAATGATTAGACAAATTTTCATTTGCTCTTCACGCCATCGTTTCAGTTGTGTTGCTAATTGTTGTGTATTCCAAGAAGTACCCCGTTCATCCAATGCAATAATAACATGTTGATCGGGTACCGCCTTGAGAATCTTTTCACCTTCCCGTTCGATGATTTTCGCGATATTCTCATTTTTACCACGAACTTCGGGGCGAATTTCAAGAATATCTATCGCGTATTCGGTAGGCAATCGTTTAACATAATCTTGAAACGCTTCGTTGACCCAGTTGGGCATATTTCGACCCACGGCAAGCAATTTAATGGCCATGTTTCTCACGCACTTCTTCGACAGCAGTCCACAGCTTTTCGAGACTGTAAAATTCACGTGCAGAAGGTTGCATGATATGTACGATTACATCCGATAGATCCACGAGAATCCATTCTGCAGAATCTTCTCCCTCAACGCCTAGAGGAATTACACCATTTTCTTTAGCTCGTTTAACAACTTGTTCTGACATCGTTTTTAAATGACGTGTTGATGTTCCACTGCAAATAATCATGGTATCAGCGATAGAGGTTAATTTCCTCACGTCGATTTCAACAACATTGAGCGCCTTGTAATCATCAAGTACTGAAAGTACTAATTGTTTGAGTTGTTCTGGTTCCATTGGTTAGCCTTTAAAGAATAATAAAAAACAGGAATCTTAGCATATTATTACCAGAAAGTAGAATACAAGAGGTGGGAAGTAGGAGAAAGTAGTTCCCGCTAGGCGGGAACTACTATAGACGAATTAGAACGTATAGAGTAAGCCAAGTTTGAAGACATTGGTATCAAGAGTAAGCGTACGGTGATGAACGCCATTAAAATCATCTTCTCTGACTTGTCGAAGAGCAGGTACTACAGGGATAGGGATGTGATGATCGCGTAGAGAAGGATCACCATAGTAAGTATATTGATAAGATACAAACATGCTGAAACGGTCACAGAGTTGTTTCTGAATACCCGCACCTAACACAAAGCCATAGAGGGTATTAGATTCCTCATTATTCTGGTGGCGGCCAGACTCTTTGAAGTTAGTGCTAATTTCAGCAATGGAAGCTCCGAGAATTCCATAGAGTGCGGTAGATTCGCTAATAAACACGCCTGGATGAAATGTCAGATCTGCAGAGTATCTCATATCCCAGCTTTGATCAAAGTTCAAAACATTAGCTAGGACCACGCCCCCATTATACTGTCCTATACTCCACGTTGTGTGATGGGCTCGATTTGAGTAAGCATTACCCGAAATTTCAAAACCATAAATGTACTCACGATCTGCGTAGAAATTCCATCCTAAGAATGCTCCACCACTATAACCTCGAGCACTAGCTTCATCACGAAAAATGGTTTTAGTGCCAGCTAAAAAGCTAGGGTATAAATTATCAAGTCGAAGTTCATCGTACGTTTGCCCGGTTACAAAAGAGGCGCCAGTATTAGCTCCAATATAGAACCCTTTTTGAAATTGAAAACCATCAGCTAATGCCAAACTGGAAGAAAGTGCTAAAGCGACAGTGATCGCCATCCTTGCCTTATTCATCAGTAATTCCCTTAAGTTGATAAAAATGCAAAGTTAATCATAATTAAATATATTGTCAATAACAATTCCCGACGAAAATAGGGCATTGAGTGACCAAAAGACCTATTATTATTGACCGGAAGATGCTGAATAAAGGCTATGTTGTTGTATATAAAGGCATACAGGCGCAGGAATAATAGAGACGTCATAGTTTTTTTGAGCGAGTTGTGAACGTAATTGTGTTGCCGATATTTCTAATGGCGGTATGGAACAAAATAAAATTTTTCCGCAAGATAGTTTTGATAATTCTGATATTAAATTTGTGCTGTGTTTTTCAATGAAGGATTTAAGAATATCAGGGTATTCTGTTGCAGTACTCGGACGCGAGACAATAATTAAATGGCAATAATCTAAAATATGTTTCCATTCATGCCATTGGTGAAACCCATCGAAGGCATCTTTGCCCAATATAAGACAATAATGGTGCTGTGGATTTTCTTTTTTTAAATCGCGAAGGGTATCAATCATATACGAAGGTCCTCCGCGCTTAATCTCATGCTCATCCACGGTGATTTTAGCTAATTTATCGCACGCTAATTTTGTCATGGCGAGTCGATCTTCGGGGCTTGCTTTAGGTTCGGGACGATGGACTGGATGGTAGCAGGGGAGAAGGCGAATTTCATCGAGAGAGAGTTGATTTAATACACATTTTGCAACATGGAGATGCCCATAATGAACTGGATCAAATGTTCCACCTAATAATCCTATTAACATTTTTCTTCCGAAGTGACTAATGTTGTGCCTGCGATTGAAAGGAGCAATTCGTTCAATGCTAACCAAACATTTCCAGACTGCAATCCTTTAATCATTAAATCAATTTCTGAGGCTCGTTGCAGTGCTTGAGTCAGTTCAGGTTGTGTTAATCTGCGTAAGGCTTTTTGATAAAGCGGTTGGCGATTTTTCCACACAAATAATTTATTGCACGCATTATCAAAAGTTTCGCCACGTGTCATGAGTGACTGAAGTTGTATCAGTTGACGAATTTCACGCGTAATTGACCATAAAAGTAGGGTAGGTTCAGTGCCGGCTTCCTGTAGTTGAGATAGGATTCGGACAGTTGTTTCTGATTCTCCAATAAGTGCCTGATCAATTAATTGATACAAATCAAATCGAGCCTGGTCACCAACAGCGTCATTAATTTCTTCAGGCGATAATTTTTTTTCGCCGTAAAGCAAGCGCAATTTAGTAATTTCCTGATCGCAGGCTAATAAATTTCCTTGGGTTTGATCGACTAAAACCCCAACACCTTCTGGTGAGGTGCTCAGACCTTCACGTTGTAATCGCTGTTTAATCCAACCCGGTAAATTCGCTCTTTCTATTGGCCAAATAGGAATATAAAGCCCTTTTTTTTCTATTGCTTTAAGCCATTTTGTTTTTTGTTGGGAGGCATCCAATTTAGGTGTAATGATAAGTAAAAGTTTATCACGTGGGATGTTCTCTAAAAATGTTTCAATTGCAGCAGAACCTTGTTTTCCTGGTTTTCCCGAGGGAATGCGGAGTTCGATAATTGTTTTTGAACTAAAAAGTGACTGATTACTAATTTCAGCGAGTAGAGTATCCCAATTAAAATCGCTACCTGCTTGAAAAGCTTGTCTTTCTGTGTAGCCTTGTGATTGAGCATGCTGAATAATTTTATCACGCGATTCGAGTACGAGTAGAGGATCATCACCGCCAATTAAGTACACTGGAGATAAACCTTGCAATAGCTGAGCCTGCAATTGATTAGGATTGATTTTCATGAGTTTGGCACCTCCTGCGAGTTGATAGAATTGAGTTCATCAGATTCATCTTCAGAACTAATTTTAACATCATATTTTGACGCAAGCTTAGGTGATTTAAGTTCGTTAATGAGTTGATCAATCGCTGCTTGTTGAATTTCAACAGTCAATAATTCCAATTGGTTATTTGTTGTTAGTAAAGCATTTTCATTGAGTGTCAGTAGTTTGTTCAATGTAATTTTTCTGTGTTTTATCACGATATGATTATTCACCATCAGGGAGTATTCTAAAAGAAATGTATAACGATAAATCCGCGTTTGCTGACTGCTGCCAATAATAGGCATGCGGTAACTTAAGTGATGTTGATGAATAATTAATTGTGTATTACTTTTGACATCGGGCGCCTGATTGTTTAACAACACAAGTTTGTATTTTAATTGTTTGGTAAATTGATCGTAGGGTTTTTCACTTACGACTTCGAGAGATTTCAATGAGAGAGGTAATGTATTTTGATCTCGCAATTGAAATCCACAACCCAGCAAAAATAGACATTCTAGAATCAGGATGAATGAGGTGATTTTCTGAATAGTAGATTTCATTATTTTATACTACTATATTCACAAGACGCCCAGGAACCACAATAATTTTTTTAGGTATTTGATTACCGATCGATTCTTTGACTTTATCATGATTGAGCGCGCTAGTTTCAATAAAGGAAGATTCACTGTCAATCGGGACAGAAATTTCTGCTCGGCGTTTACCATTGACCTGAACCACTAAAGTGAAGGTTTCTGCTTTAATTGCTTTATTATTGACGCGAGGCCATCGCGCATTGGCAATGTTGTCACCAAACCCAAGCTGTTGCCACAAATGATGAGTAAAATGGGGAGTAATAGGGGCTAAAAGTCGCAATAATTTACCCACGCCTTCACGAATTAATGCAGTATTGAGTGTATCAGAAGGTTTTAATTCGAGTAGCATATTAAAAAGTTTCATTGTTGCAGAAACTACCGTATTAAATTGCAATCGTTCCATATCATAATTGGCTTGCTGCAAAATTAAATGCATTTTTCGTCGAGTTGAGCGAATATCCTCACCAACGTGAGTCCAATCAAATTCTCTTGGATCATTTTCATTGGCTATCCGCACGGGGTCTGCAACCTCTTGGCAGTAGGTCCAAACACGTTTAATAAATCGATGGGCTCCTTCAACACCAGCATCAGACCATTCAAGTGATTGTTCCGGAGGGGAGGCAAATAGAATAAATAATCGAATAGTATCAGCGCCGTATTTTTCTATATAGGCTTTAGGAGAAACGGTATTGCCTTTAGATTTAGACATTTTACTGCCATCTTTTAATACCATTCCTTGAGTTAATAAGTGTGTGAAGGGCTCATCAGAATTGAGCAAGTTTTCGTCACGTAATACTTTATGAATAAAACGAGCATAGAGCAGGTGCATTATTGCGTGTTCAACCCCACCTATATACTGATCAACGGGTGTCCAATATTTTGCTCTATCATCTAACATTGCTTTTGTTTGATTAGGGCAAGAATCACGCGCGTAATACCAGGAAGATTCCATGAATGTATCGAAAGTATCTGTTTCGCGTTTAGCTTGACTCCCACACTCAGGGCATTGCACATTGATAAAATTATCCAGTGTCGCAAGCGGTGAGCCGGGATTTTGTAAAACAATACCCGTAGGCAAAATAACAGGCAAATCTTTTTCTGGAACAGGAACAATGCCGCAATGTGAGCAATAAATCATCGGGATAGGTGCACCCCAGTAACGTTGTCTTGAGATTCCCCAGTCACGAAGTCGATAATGAGTTTTTATACGTCCGCATTTTTTTTCTACGAGACGTTTTGCAATTGCAATGAGTGCGTCGGTCGAATGCAATCCTGTAAATTCGCCACTATCGATGAGCGTACCTGTTGTTGTAAAAGCATTCTCTGAATAATCCCAGGATTTTTCATCGGATTTAATGACAGGGCGTAATGGAAGTTTGTAGTAGGTTGCAAAATGAAAATCGCGTTCATCGTGAGCGGGTACTGCCATTACGGCACCAGAGCCGTATTCCATCAAAACGTAATTGGCAATCCAAATAGGGATTTGTTCGTCATTGATCGGATTAATCACTTTAAAATTAGTGGGGACACCTTTTTTCTGAAGAGTAGCCATTTCAGCTTCAGCAACTTTGAGATGCTTGCACTCTTCAAGGAAAGTCGTTATAGCGGCATTATCTTTTGCTGCTTCTTGAGCCAAGGGATGATCAGGAGCTATTGCAACATACGTTACGCCAAATAATGTATCGGGTCGTGTTGTATACACCGTGAGTTTATCATCACGATTGACGAGTGAAAAATCAATTTCTACACCTTCAGATCGACCGATCCAATTACGTTGCATCGTTCGAACCTGTTCAGGCCAGCCCGCTAATGAATCAAGATTATCGAGCAATTCATCAGCGTAGTCTGTAATTTTCAAAAACCACTGTCGTATTTTTCGTCGTTCAACAGGTGCACCTGAGCGCCATCCAAGACCATCAACCACTTGTTCGTTTGCTAAAACCGTAAGATCGACAGGATCCCAATTAACTTCCGCTTCTTTTTGATAGGCGAGACCTTTTTTATACATGCGAATAAATAGCCATTGTTCCCACTGATAATAATCAGGATCACACGTGGCGTATTCGCGTTTCCAATCAATTGCAAATCCTAATTTTTTTAATTGTTCAGACATATCAGCAATATTTTGTCGAGTCCAACTAGAAGGGGCTAATTTATTTTGCAACGCAGCGTTTTCAGCGGGTAAACCAAAAGCATCCCAACTCATCGGTTGTAGGACGTTTTTCCCCTGCATTCGCTGATATCGGCTGATGACATCACCGATGGTGTAGTTTCGGACGTGCCCCATGTGGAGTTCACCACTGGGGTAGGGGAGCATGGAAAGACAATAAAATTTTTCTGTGTTGAGGTCTTCTTTAGCTTCGAATGTGTGATGTTCATCCCAGTAAGCTTGCGCACTGGACTCTAAGGCTTTAGGCTCGTAACTCGTATCCATGATATCGTCTCGTTATTGCAGATCATAAGCATACCTGAGTCATAAAATTTAGCAAGTATCATGCTCTAATAAACACTTTTATCTAGTAAATAATTGATAAATAATACTGAAGTTTTAGGCGGCCTTTGAGCAAGCCTCTCATAGTCAGGGTCTGACGCCGTTTTATCCCGTTTTATCGACTATAATAGGCTAGAGTTATTCTCCGCTCGTTGCCTTGAGAGAATAGGGTTTAAAGTGTATTATTAAGGTTCATTTTGTTTTGAGGTATTTCCATGAGTTCTTTGAGTTCAGATTTATCTGAGTTATTTAGTAATAAAAAAATTACTGCACCTGACTATACCGCTCAAAGCCTATTCACTGTTCGTAATGCTGATCAACTGCTGGTTGACCCTACACGAAGTTCTTATTTAAAAAAAATCAAAGAACTTGTCGCTATGCCTGATGAGCATTTTGAAGTTCTGTACACAAAGCTCGTGGATAATTTTGTTGAGTTTGCTCAAATACTCCCCATCCAATATCGAGAACATCTTTCTGGCATTATGCAAGAAGGATTACGTCATGCACTGATAAGCTTACAAGTATTATTTGAAACATCACCTACCAAGCCTCAACCTATTTATATTTATGCCGTTTTTAGTATGGCGTTATTAGCTGACTTGGTAAAAGTAATCGCCACTCAAAAAGTGATGGTCTCGGATGAAAATGGAATTTACATTGATGAGTGGTGTCCGTTTTCTGGATCGTTAGTAGAGCAGGGCGCTCAATTTTATAAAATTCGTGAATACGGTGGTTATCGTGAAGCATTTTTAAATTCTGCAAATCCGTTACTCGCACAACGTGTAATGCCGGAATTAGGATTACGTTGGTTAGCTTCTCATCCTCGCATTTTTGATATGTGGATTGCAGTATTAACAGGCCATGAAGATTGGGCTGGTGATTTAGGTTTACTGAAAAAATTATTGAGAAAATATTTATCTGATAAAGAAAAGGAAATGCAGTTTTGGCTAGAAAATATTCCGATGGATTTTACGGTTCCCGAAGAAGTCGCGATCGGTGAGAAATTTTTAGAATGGTTGAAGGATGGGCTAGAAAACGAAACGATTTCTGTTAATGAAAAAGATTCCTTTGTTCATATTTTAGATGATGGCGTGTTCATTGAAACACCTGATGTTTACGATGCTTTTAATCATGTTTATTCGAGTTATAGAGATTTTATTGTATTACAAAAACAATTTAATTATCTTGGAATTTCTAAATTAAGTGGTTACGATTTTAAGTTCGAACAATTTTTTGCCCTTCGAGGTGATGCTGCTGCTAGACTAGGATTTTTAACGCATCATAATAATGATTTGAAAGCAGCGAATATTGCTGCTGATGCTGCTTCAAAATTAGCAGGTGAGATGCAAGGTCAAGTGAAAGTCAGTGATATGAAAGGACAGCTTTTAAGTCAACCGGCATCTACATCGAAAAAATCGCTACAAGGTCTTCTTGTTTCTGATCCTGCTATTCTTTACGGCGCTGGCAGTGTTCCAGCAGCGAGTAAACTCATGAAAGACGTTTCTGTTAGTTATATGCAAGATAAGCAATTACCAAAATTGGAAAACAAACAACCTAATCAGCAACAAACCCCTCAAGCCACCGTGTCCGTTACCCCACCAATCAATCGATCTCGACGATAACAAATTTTTTAATCTCTCGAAATCGGCGCGAGAATCCGACTGTCTTTCCGGGAATGGCTCGCTCGGGTCCCCCTCGCTGCGCTTTATTTCCCTCCAAGAAAGTTGGATTCTTCGCCTACGCGACTCAGGATAATTTAATTTTATTGCCACAAGTAAAGCCAATTGAGTCTGTTCGCTTTTTTAAGAAAACTTTCCAGAGTCAGCGAAATAAGAATTTAGCACTGAGTGTAGAAGACTGGGCAAGATCTACCTTTTCAAGATCGTTGAGGACATGGATGTCCGAACGAAGACTACACGGATGTATTTACGGCGGTCTTGAAAAGGTTGTCTTGCCCAGTCCAACGCCTAAGATTTTCTTTTTGATCGTAATAGCGAAAATAAAACGGCGAGGAAGGCGAGTGTTAAAATAATATAGCTGCCGAATTTGCGCCAGGGCGTTTGCCCGTGAACCGTCGAAACAGTTGCAGTGATAACACCTTCTTGATGTTCGGGAAGAGAGTGAGTAATTTTTCCGCGACTGTTAATAATCGCCGATTCGCCTCGGCTGGAAAGAAATAATTGCGGCAAACCATTTTCAAGAGAACGCATACGAGCCATCTGCAAATGCTGATCTGAAGCGATTGAATCATCAAACCAACTATCATCAGTGATCGTTACAATCAATTCTGCATTATCCAGCGTTCGTCGAACCTCGTCAGGCTCAACAATCTCGTAACAAACATACGTTGCTATCGGAATATTCTTAACCGTTAGAAGCGGTTGATGCTTCGGACCTGAACTAAAATCAGACATAGGGATATTCAAAGAAACTAATAACGGATTGACCCATTTTTTTAACGGAACATACTCACCAAAAGGTACCAAATGTCGCTTATAGTAATGCCCATTAGATTCACCAATAAGTAACACAGCATTATAGAAATATTCACCTTCTGCGACCGGAATTCCTAGCATTACACTGCTGTGGTGTTTCAACGCGTCTTTAGCAAGGGAATCCAAAAATGGCTCAGCAACTGTAGATAGCGCAGGAATAGCGCCTTCTGGCCAAATAATTAAATCGCTAGTCCAGTGGCGTTGAGTTTCAACATGATACTTCTCAACGATATTGGTTAATTGATCGGGTTGCCATTTTAATTCTTGGGGGATATTTCCTTGAATCATGCTGACCGTGATAGCCTTACCGTTAGTTTCGGTAAAAGAAACCATCGACAACAGTGCACCATTAATCCAAAGAACAGCAATGAAAATAATTTTTAATAGCAGTCGCCATTTTATCATTGATGGAGTAATTTCAGATTTTGAGAATATCGTAGTGAGTCCCCAGACAAAAATTCCTACTGTTAACATCATCAAAAAAGAAATTCCGTACGTACCAAAAATGGGTGCGTAGCCGCCAAGTGGTGAATCAATTTGTGTGTATCCCAAAACTAACCAATGCCAACCAGTAAATAACGAACTTCGCAGCCATTCCAATAATACCCAACTTGAGGGGAAGAAAATCATCGGTCCAAAAATACTGGCGTTTTTGCACCAACGCGAAAATAAATAACCTTGTACTGCCGGAAAAAGAGACTCGTAAAATACAACAAGAATTGTTGCAAGAATTGCTAAGGGCGTTTCCATATGCCCAAACTGGTGCATACTGATAAAAATCCACCACGTTCCTGTTCCAAATAGCCCTATGCCGTACATCAAGCCTGTCAATAAGGCTCTTTTAGGGGAGGCATTTTGCCAAAGCAATAGAAGGATGGCCGGGCCGACAAAGGCTAATGGCCAAAGCGAGTAGGGCGCGTAAGCTAAGGTCGTCAGCATTCCCGCTGCGACAGCAATGAGCCCAATAAAAACTTTTGAATAGTGCTGCAAGAGTAGATCCTCCGTGTGACTGAGTTTACCAGATTTGATTAACATCAAACTAACTCTTTCGAACACAAAACAGTAATTACTTGATTTTAGGTTACTGTTATCTTGAAAATATGTAAATATTATGATAGGCTCGCTCAAGCCTTTGATTACATCTTTAGGATATAGAAAATGAGAGAAAGATTACTGCCAGAGCAGTATATACACGAAAATAGAGCTCGAGGTAACCGCTTTCTACGAATCGTGGTCTTAGCTGCTTGGTTTAGCTTAACACTTATCATCTTTCCTATCAGGGCCGTTATAGCGATATTTACTGAATTTTTACCATTATTACTATCTCATTGGGCTTCAAAACAGTTAATTCAACTTAGTACTAATCTAAGCTCTGATCATACTAAAGAAAGGGTGTTTCATTCGAAAGCTCAAATCCTCAGTTATACAATCCGAATTATTTTGCTTGCATTTTTATTTACTCTTATGCGGTGTTTGCATTTGCTCGGATCTGCAATTACATCTCCGATAAGATCTTATAAGGATGCATGTTATTTATTCTCAAGTAGCTTAGAATTCAGAGCGGCATATGCTGTGATCCTCAGTTATTTCACGATAGCAACAGTATGGTCACCTATTTTCCTGACAATTACAGGTGTTCTGTTCCCCACTACTATTCCTTTTATTATGCCGATTCTAGTCATAGAGGTAATTGTTTTTCATCTTATCATCGTACCGGCAATTCTAAAATCAATATACTCTTTTTTGTACGAGTTTAACCGCATTAGAGGAGAGTATTTCGAATATGAGAAAAATACAGTAATATCGTTCAATCAAAATATTGCTAATCTAAGAGCAGAAATAAACCCAACAATAGTTGTTTATGATCGAATCATCATTAATTATGCTACTGCTCAAATAACTAAAGAAACTGTCACAGGTTCTCATTCTCCAATATTAACATTAACTTTATACAGAGAGATTGCTGATAATACACATGTATTGAAGTTCCCTTTACAATCAAGAAATCCCGCTTTTCTTACAGCTGAATCAGAAATATTCAATTGTAGTACAGAATCACTTTGTACAATCGATCAAGGTCTTCGTCAAACTATTGGAGAAAAGTTATTCTTCTTAGCAGTAGCTCTTGGACATCTGAAATCTGATAATAATTTAATTGTCTATATATTAAAATATGTAATACCCAACACTGATCAAAACTATCTTGCGGCTGTTGTAACTAGGGCAAGAATTACTGCTCGTGAAAAAAATCCACTTTTTTTTCAACCTGTCTTAATCAATAACAATCCAGGCCGAGATCAAACTGATAAAGTAACAATGGTAGATGATAACGATCTACTTCAGCCTTTGTTGCAATCTACGGCGTCGCCGTCTTGAGTTGTGAGAGGTTTTGCAAATTCGATAATAATATTTAAGGAAATTACTGTTAATTTTCTCAAACCTCCTTCAACTGCACATGCTAGGCTTGAAGTTCAAGAGTATTTTCTTACATTAACACAGAAACCTAAAGACCCATATTGCAATACGTATATCAAAGGGTTAGTCATAAAAAGGCCATTATAAGTCATGAAAGAGCAAGAAAATCATTGACTTGTAGAGGCAACTACATTATAATTTGCTAACTTTAACCATCTCTAGAGCAGGGGGAATAGTATGAGAGTTCTAAAAACTGAAAAGCAGCCCACTTCCTTCGATGATTTTTATCAAGATGGCCTTTGTTCACTATTTCGTTTTTTCACGCCAACTCAACTACGAACAATCGCTCCAGTATGCCGCACTTGGCGAAGAACAGTTTTTGAAAGAGCCTTACCTGATAACTACTTTGAAAGTCTTCCTGTCAAACTACGTGACGCAGAAATATTCAATAAACATCCTTTAAATAAAGCGCGATTAATGCAATCCTTGGCTTTCGAAGCAGGTAGCTCAGAGGGTTCATTCATTGAGCTCATGACAGAACCTTGGGAATTAGGAGCATTTAATGGTCTATACGATGCATGCGCAGAATTATTAGGTGAAAATCTTTTAACTCAAAAAAGAATAGATGGGGCTACTGTTATGCACTTAGCTGCGATGGGTGGTCAAATAGATTTGCTTGCGAAACTTAGTGAAGATAATAAAGACATTCTCCTTTGTAAAGATATGCAAGGAAATACTCTTCTTGATTATGCAAGTTTTTTTGGACAAGTAGAATGTATGGCATGGCTACTAGAAAATACGTCATTAAGACTAGACACAGCAAATGGCATTGGCTTTGTATGCATTGATACCTTTGTTAATGTAAAAATTCCAAGACTCTTGATCTTGAAACTTGCCTTTTTACTGACTAATAATTACAACAATAACGCTTTAATTGATCACCTCACCTCAGAACAACAAGAACATATTATTCTAACAACAAAAGCCTATATTGCTTCAAAAACCCGATCTCAAGAAGAGTTAGCACAAATAAACATTCACATCAAGTCATCTCATAACATGATGAAATATTGATACGATCTTGTTCTTTCTATTGAAATCCTCAAGTAAAACCTATCTAAAATAGCATTCTGATGGAGTAGCCTTCTAAGCCCCTATTTGAAGGCATAGAGGGGCCAGGCAAAGAGCCGAGTAATACGCTATAATTAAGGTATATTACAGGTATAGAGGTAACTCCCTATGAAATTAGAAAACGAGGAGCTTCCTAGTCTCTCACAGTTAATACATCAGTTAGGAGTTAGGGTACAACAACTGAGAGAAGGTGCTGACCCTTCAAATGAGAGTACGTTGCTTAAGCTGGATGCTGCTATGGAATTTGTTAATAAGGCTTTACCTCTTGCTCAAGGCTATGAAAAGACATCATTCCCAAAACTGTATGCAGCAAAAAATATTTTTGCATTAAATGCGTTAAAAGACCCATTGAATAGACTTGATAACGACAGCTGGATGCCTAAAATTACAACGAAAGATAAGATCCCGAATGAAACTGAGTATCAACTTTGTAAAGCGATGACAGACACAATAACGACAATAAAAAATAATTCAGAAAAATATTTCCCTGATTTAACGACTAAACAAGATAAGGATTTAAAAAGTACAATAGGAATTATGCAAGGAGCAGGTGAATTACGTCTGATGAAAGCAAAACCTGAACTCGTAGATATAGTAGAAACGAGACCGTTAGCAGGAAAAAAATAGTGCTAGTGCACGCTTCCTAATGAACATTAACCTTCAACAGGCGAATTCGCCGATTATCAGCATGAAGAATTTTAATTCTAAGATTATCGATCACAATGGATTCACCACGTTTGGGTAAGTGACCAAAACGATTCATCACGAGGCCGCCGATGGTATCGAATTCTTCTTCAGAAAATTGAGTTTTGAAATAGGAGTTGAAATCTTCTATTGAAGTTAGTGCTTTTACTGTAAAATGACGATCACCTAATTTTTTTATTTGCGTATTAAACTCATCCATATCAGATTCATCTTCAATTTCACCTACAATTTCTTCGAGAACGTCTTCAATAGTCACTAATCCAGAAATGCCACCATATTCGTCAACGACTATGGCCATATGATTATGATTGATACGAAAATCATTCAATAAGATATTTAATCGTTTGCTTTCTGGAATAAAAATAACGGGTCGCAGAATTTGTGAAAGTTTAAAATCGGCAGGTTTTTTGAAAAAGGGTAGAATATCTTTGATCAATAATATTCCAAGAATCTCATCACGATTTTCGCCGATAATAGGATAACGAGAATGTTGATTTTCTTCGGCAATGGGCAGAATTTGGTCAAAGGTAATATTACTATCGATAGTGATCATCTGACTCCGAGGTATCATGATATCTCGTACTTTCATTTTCGACACTTGTAAAACGCCTTCCATCATTCGTAAAGATTCATGATCGAGTATGTGGTGAGTCTCAGCATTTTGTAAAATTTCGACTAATTCTTGACGATTCTGAGGTTCATGAGTAATAAGATGTCGAAGTCTTTCAATCCATTTTTTTATTCGTGAAGTCTTTGCGCTCATACTACTCATCTCCGTAGGGGTTTTCGAATCCCAACGATTTCAAGCTGTTAATCTCAAGTTTTTCCATAATAGCAGCATCAGACTCCGTTAAATGGTCATAGCCTAATAAGTGATAGCATGCATGAACGGTTAAATGGGCCCAATGCGCAGTTTCATCGATATTAGTAGATTCTGCTTCTTTTTTCACTACCGGAGCGCAAATCGCGATATCACCTACAAGTGGATCAGAGTCTAATGTAAAAGATAATACGTTGGTGGGTCCTTTTTTATCTCGGTATAGTTGATTTAATTCCGCGGATTCTTCTTCATCCACAACACGAATCGCAATTTCTGCATCAGCATGATCGGGTAATAAAACCGCAGAAATCCACCGAGTAAAATCGTCTTCTGATGGAATTTTAGTATGGTTTGTAGCTATGTGTAAACTGAAATCAATCATGGAGTTTTCCATCAAATTTTTCATAAGCATTTACAACTTGTTGTACTAAAGGATGGCGAACAACATCATGAGCTTGGAAAAATGTAAATGAAATTTCATCGATATCTTTTAATACTTTGATTACGTGTCTCAAACCTGATTCGGTATCTTTGGGTAAATCAACTTGAGTGATATCGCCAGTGACTACCACTTTTGATCCAAAACCAATTCGAGTGAGGAACATTTTCATTTGCTCCTTGGTGGTATTTTGGCTTTCATCTAAAATAATAAATGCGTCGTTGAGGCTGCGTCCACGCATAAAAGCTAAGGGAGCAATTTCAATAATATTATGTTCAATAAATTTTAAAGTGCGTTCTGTACCCAACATTTCGTAAAGTGCATCATAAAGAGGTCGTAAATACGGATCCACTTTTTCTGCCATATCACCAGGTAAAAAGCCTAGTTTTTCACCGGCTTCTACTGCAGGGCGAACGAGTACAATTCTTCGAACTTTATCGCTCTCGAGTGCAGCGACTGCCGCTGCCACAGCTAAATAGGTTTTACCTGTACCCGATGGTCCTATTCCAAAATTAATGTCATGATTTAAAATATTATCGACATAGATGTACTGATTTTGACTGCGTGGTTGAATACTGCGTTCACCGGTTTGAATCGCTACATCATGATTCGTTTTTTGAAGTGGGTGTTCAACTTGATTCGTTTCACTTTGAAGAATAAGATAAATTTGTGAATTATTAATGCCCGGTTTTTGAGTTTCAGCGTAGATTTTTTCTATCACTATTTTAGCTAAAGCCACAGGCTTCGGAGGTCCGATTATATGAAAGGTGTGTCCGCGATTACTAATCTCTACGCCGAGATAGCGTTCAATTTGTCTTAAGTTCTGGTCGAACTGTCCACACAAATCAGCTAAACGCCGATTGTCGATGGGTGTAAGTTCAATACTTTCTGTTTTGCGCGATTTGCTCAATGTAGCCAATCTCTCTCAATAATACCTTACATTAAATATAGCACATTTCTGGCTCTACCGCTCAACAGGCCAGACCCAATAACTCTCCCCTTAATGAGTTGGGGCGTGCTTCAGTAATTTTCAAGGTTACCATTTGGCCAAGCAGTTCTGAGGGGGCTTTGAAATTCACAACGCGGTTGTTCTCGGTGCGTCCAGAGAGCTCATCAGGGCTCTTTTTAGACGGGCCAGTCACGAGTACACGTTGTTCGGTACCCAGCATTGATTCGCTAATGCGATGAGCATTTTGTAGGATCCTATTTTGAAGGATCGCTAATCGTTTTTGTTTGGTTTCTAGAGAAACATCATCGGGTAGATTGGCGGCTGGTGTGCCGGGTCGGCGGCTGTAAATAAAACTGAAGGATGTATCAAAGCCAATGTCGTGAATAAGATTCAACGTATCTTCAAAATCTTTGTCTGTCTCACCCGGAAACCCTACAATAAAATCCGAAGAAACACAGATATCAGGACGAACTTCACGTAGTTTTCGAATTTTTGCTTTATATTCCAAAATAGTATAATCGCGTTTCATGGCTGCTAAAATTCGATCAGAGCCACTTTGTACCGGTAAATGAAGATGATTCGCAAGCTTAGATTCTAACGCGTAAGCATTAATTAGATTTTCACTAAAAGCAGAAGGATGTGAGGTGGTATAACGAATTCGTTCGATGCCCTCAATCGCAGCGATATAATGAATTAACAATGCTAAGTCTGCGATTGCGCCATCATGCATAATTCCGCGATAATCATTGACATTTTGTCCCAGTAAAGTGATTTCCTTTACGTGCTGATTACTTAAACTCACAATTTCCGCAATGACATCGTCAAAAGGACGGCTGATTTCTTCACCACGCGTGTAAGGAACCACACAATAACTACAATATTTACTGCAGCCTTCCATAATTGAAACGAGGGCTGAAGGACCTTCTGCTCGTGGCTCAGGTAAATTATCGAATTTTTCAATTTCAGGGAAAGAAATATCCACAACCGCTTTTTTAGATTTTAGAGCGGAATCGAGCAATTGCGGTAAGCGATGTAATGTCTGAGGCCCAAATACAATATCAACGAAAGGCGCTCGTTGAGCTATAGCATGTCCTTCTTGAGAAGCAACACATCCGCCCACACCAATAATCATAGAGGGTTTTTTTCGTTTTAAAATTGCCCAGCGGCCCAATTCTGAAAAAACTTTTTCTTGCGCTTTTTCACGAATAGAACACGTGTTTAATAATAAAATGTCTGCGAGTGCTGGATCGTCAGTGAGCGTCACTTGATGCGAAGCACCCAACACATCCATCATTTTATTTGAATCGTATTCATTCATTGCACAGCCATGTGTTTTTACAAATAATTTCATTGAATGACCTCATTAGCAATATTCAGAAAAAAGTTACACATATTCATCTTTACAATGTGTTTCTCGAACAAAAAATAGAACAATCAATGAGAGTGCGATTGCAATAGGTAAAATACTCAATGCAATGTGATAAGTGTTTGTATCGTAAAATCGCACACCATCTTGCATTTGGCCGTGCCAATTTAGATCGAGTAAATAACCAATTAATGGTTGAGCGATCATTCCGCCAGCCGTATTTAGCGTATTAATAAATCCGAGTGTAGTCGCAGATGTTTCAGGAGGATTAACTTCACGAGCAACAGAAAAAACTGGCAAAAACCCACTGCAAAAAAATCCAAAACTAAAAAATAATAAACTTGACATCGTTGTTGAGAGAGGAGGGCCGTAAATTATGGCACACATGGAAATTAACGATCCAATGGTACCGAAAAACATAGGTGGTTTACGACGTTCAATTCGATCTGAAAACCATCCTAACAACGGTGCGCCAACAGCAAATCCAATAAAAATCATCGAAACTATAAACGCTGCCGTGGTCGCATCGATAGTATGTGATTGGCTAAAAAATGTAACACTCCATAATCCTGCAAAACCTGGAATTGATAAGAACATTAAACCGCCATAGAGAGCGACAATCCAATTTTGTGGTCGATGAACGACGTGATTTAACCCAGCGAAAAATCCTTCTTTCTGTAATGTTTTTATGTGACTGGTTCTCGGTTTATCTCGGATAACGATTAGAATAATCATGGCAAGAACGCAACCGATGAAACCGAATAGTAATAATGTTTCACGCCAACCAATCGCATTAATTAGAATGCCAAGAGGAGCCTGTCCATTCCAAGCACCTATCATGCCAATGGTTAACAACAGACCTGTCATTAATGCAAATCGATTGAGTGGAAGCCAACATGCTGCGATTTGCATTACGCTGACGGCAGCAAATGCCGATCCTAGTCCAATCAGGAAACGCCCTATGGCCGCTAAAATGAAAACATGAGAATACCCGAATATCAGCGCACCGACGGCGCATAACAAGACAGCAATGGTGAGCGGTTTACGTGTTCCGAATCGATCCAATAATATCCCAACGGGCAATTGCATCGCGGCGTAGGCAACATAATACGAAGTAGAGAGATAGCCCATTTCAGCAGCGCTGAGGTTGTAGGCCAACATAAGGTCTTTGACCATGACATTCGGGGAAACTTGTAAGAAAAATTCATAGCAGTAAAAAAGCGCCCCAAGTGCCCACATTAACCAAGCGAGGAATCCCGGCTGTGAGCGATCGTCCACTATTCGAGTCATCGTATACCAAAATTTTGAATAAAAGGACTATTAGTATTACATCAGATGCCCGCCATGGTCAATAAAAATGCTCTAGGTGCATTTACTCATGGCCCTAAGGAAGTGCTGTCTCGTTGTAGGTTGATTCTATGCTTCTTTTGTAAGTAATGGCATAAAAACTAGGTAGGTTGAAAGATTAATATTATTTTCATTGTGATAACTCGAATAAATTGATAGTATGAAATCCCGGTTAGTTTGTATTTAGGTCTGTCGCAACCGGAGTTCAGTCAATGACAAAGTTCATATTCGTTACGGGTGGTGTTGTTTCGTCTTTAGGTAAAGGCCTGACTTCTGCCTCATTAGGTGCTCTCCTTGAAGCTCAAGGTTTAAGAGTCACTCTCATCAAACTCGATCCCTATATAAATGTTGATCCTGGGACTATGAGCCCATTCCAACACGGTGAAGTGTTTGTGACAGATGACGGGGCTGAGACCGATCTCGATCTTGGGCATTATGAACGATTCGTTCGCACTAAAATGACTCAAGCCAATAATTTCACGACCGGTCGCGTTTATCTAAATGTGATTGAACGAGAACGTCGTGGCGATTATCTCGGTGCAACGATTCAAGTTATTCCTCATATTACTGATGAAATTAAGCGAAAAATTCTGGAAGGTGCTGATAGCTACGATGTGGCTTTAGTGGAAATTGGCGGCACAGTCGGTGACATTGAATCACTGCCGTTTCTCGAGGCCATTCGTCAAATGCGCGTGGAATTAGGTGTAGAAAATACGCTGTATTTGCATTTAACGTTGGTACCTTATATTCCCACAGCTGGTGAAATGAAAACAAAACCCACGCAGCATTCTGTTAAAGAATTACGTTCTATTGGTATTCAACCTGATTTCTTATTTTGCAGATCAGAACGTCCGCTTCCAGCGAATGAGCGCAGAAAAATCGCATTATTTACAAATGTTGAAGAAAGAGCCGTGATTTCTTTAGTTGATGTTCACTCCATTTACGAAATTCCTAAGATGCTACAAGCACAAGGTGTGGGTGATCTTGTCGTGAAAAAATTAGGTATAAAGGCTGGTCCGATAGATCTCAGTGATTGGGATCGCGTGGTAGATGCCCATAAAAATCCTGAAAGTTCTGTGACTATTGCCATGGTGGGTAAATACACTGAACTGACTGATTCGTATAAATCCTTAATTGAAGCAATAATTCATGCGGGAATTCATACAAAAACCAAAGCGAATCTGATTTATGTCGATGCCGAACAAATTGAAAAGCAGGGGGCTGATTATTGGCTGAAAAATGTTGATGGCATTTTAGTACCGGGTGGTTTTGGAAATAGAGGTATTGAAGGTAAATTACTCGCCGTCAATTATGCTCGCGAAAATAAAATTCCGTATCTAGGGATCTGTTTAGGTTTGCAAATTGCCATCATTGAATATGCTCGTCATAAATTGAATTTGCCCGATGCCAATAGCACAGAATTTGTATCCGATACACCTAATCCTGTTGTTGCGTTAGTCACGGAGTGGAGTGAAGGTGGCGTTAAAGAACGCCGACTAGAATCAAGTTCAAAAGGTGGGACTATGCGTTTAGGCGCTCAACCTTGCACACTCCAACCCAATTCTTTAATGGCAAAAATTTATGGAAAAACTCAAATTGCAGAACGTCATCGTCACCGCTATGAAGTGAATGCGAAATATGTTCCCCAACTTGAAAAAGCTGGATTAGTGATTTCAGGAAAATCTCTGGAAGATGGATTGGTAGAAACAATTGAATTGGCTGATCATCCTTGGTTTATTGGTGTGCAATTTCACCCTGAATTTACCTCGAATCCACGCGATGGACATCCACTTTTTATCAGCTTTGTGAATGCGTGCAAAACACAGCAAGCTACATCAATGAAGTTAAACAAAAACACAGCATATTAAGAGATGCCACAGGATGCTCCACTCACTCAGGTTTCCATTTAACCTCTTTCGCTCAATGGGCCATCCATGGCCCATCCCGCTATCATCCTGATACCTATTCGCTCCAGAGGTTAAATGGAAACCTGAGTGAGTGGTTTTGCCACTTCGTTATTGCTTGCTCCTATTAACCTCAATAACTTGTAGCGTGGTTATCCAGGACATGTCGGGGCCTGACTCTTTTTCTCTGTCAACGCGAGCGCAGCGTTGGCGATGACTTGAATGAAGGAGTCAGGCCCCGACATGTGAGAGGTGCATGACTAGTCTCAATTTGTTACACTGCCTCCACTTCAACTGTGTAATCGGAACGACTATGAAACTTTTAAGTTTTGATGTTGGCTTAAATAAGCCATTTTTTCTTATTGCTGGACCGTGTGTTATTGAAAGTGAGCAACTGATCATGGATACGGCGGGAACATTGGTAGAGCTCAGCAAAAAATTACACATTCCCTTCATCTTTAAAGCTTCTTTCGACAAAGCTAACAGGACGTCACATACTAGCTACCGAGGCGTAGGAATCGAGCAGGGCTTGGCGATATTATCCAAAGTCAAATCAACTTTTAATGTGCCAGTAATCACGGACGTTCATGAAGATACTCCGTTGGAAGAAGTTTCTTCGGTAGTTGATATACTTCAAACACCGGCTTTTTTATGTAGGCAAACCAATTTTATGCAGCGCGTAGCGAAGCAAGGCTTGCCAGTGAATATCAAGAAAGGGCAGTTTTTAGCGCCGTGGGATATGAAAAATGTCGTCGAGAAGATGCGTGCAACGGGTAATGACCAATTAATGGTGTGTGAACGAGGCGCGTGTTTTGGTTATAACAATTTAGTCTCAGACATGCGTTCATTGGTGATAATGCGAGATACTCAATGTCCTGTCGTTTTTGACGCGACGCATTCCGTGCAGTTACCGGGAGGGCAGGGTTCTTCCACAGGTGGTCAACGCGAATTTATTCCTATTCTAGCTAGAGCTGCGGTTGCTGTGGGTATTTCAGGGCTGTTCATGGAAACACATCCTGATCCCGATAAAGCCCTGAGTGATGGCCCCAATTCTTGGCCTTTAGCCAAAATGGAAGATTTGCTGAGTTCATTACTTGAAATTGATCACATCGTGAAGAAATCCCCGATGTTAGAAGTCGTATAGGAGAGCAGGACATTATGACCGCAGTTATTCGTAAAGTGCACGGACGTGAAATTCTTGATTCACGTGGAAACCCTACCGTTGAATGCCAGGTAGAACTAACGACCGGCATTTCTGCTCGAGCGAGTGTTCCCTCAGGGGCTTCAACGGGCTCTAAAGAAGCGCTTGAACTTCGTGACGGTGATGCGAAACGCTATAGCGGTAAGGGTGTCATTACTGCCATTAATCATATCAATTTTGAAATTCAAGAAGCTTTGCTGGGTGCGGATGTTAGTGATCAAGAACGTATTGATCAATTACTGATCAATCTCGATGGTACTGAAAATAAAGAGCGTTTAGGTGCGAATTCAATTCTAGCAGTTTCGCTCGCAGTGGCTCACGCAGCCGCTGCTGCAGAAGATTTGCCCTTGTATGCTTATTTGGGTGGCAATGCACCGATGAGACTGCCTGTTCCCTTAATGAATGTCATCAATGGCGGTGCTCACGCGGATAATAATGTTGATATTCAAGAGTTTATGATTGTTCCTCATGGTGCGCCTAGTTTCAAAGAAGCGCTACGTTGGGGCACAGAAGTATTTCATGTTTTAAAATCGGATCTTAAACAACGCGGTTTGGCCACCTCAGTGGGTGATGAAGGTGGCTTTGCGCCGCTTTTGCCTTCTAACGCATCAGCCATTGAGTTTATTTTGGCTGCCATTGAGCGAGCCGGTTTTAGTGCAGGTTCTGATCTATCCTTAGCCTTAGATGTTGCCAGCTCTGAATTTTACCGAGATGGACATTATCACGTACGTTCGGAACAATTAACCTTAACTTCACAGAATTTCGTAGATTATTTGGATGCCTGGGTGCGTCAATATCCGATTATTAGTATTGAAGACGGAATGGCTGAAAATGACTGGACTGGTTGGGAGTTGTTGACCGAACGTTTAGGGGATCAAATTCAATTAGTGGGTGATGATATTTTTGTGACAAACCCGAAAATTTTACAGCAAGGAATCGATCGTTCTCTAGGCAATGCGATTCTGATCAAATTAAATCAAATCGGTACTTTGACTGAAACGTTACGAACAGTAATGCTTGCAAAATCTAATAATTATCAAACAGTTATATCACATCGTTCGGGTGAAACTGAAGATGTGACGATTGCTGATTTGGCCGTAGCAACGAATGCTGGACAGATCAAAGCGGGCTCACTTAGTCGAACAGACCGTATTGCTAAGTACAATCAATTGCTTAGAATCGAAGAGGCTTTTCAAGATTCTTCTGAGTATGCGGGAAATTCTGTATTCTCTAAACATTCGAGAAGTGCTGTCTAACGTCTCAACTTTTTCTCATTATTCAGTGTTAAACAAGAGGTGCTTTCTTATTTATTCGATTTTAGTTGACGTGAATTTATTTTGGATTCATAATTATCATCCTTTTGAAAAATAACAGGGATTGTTAAGTGTTGAATTCGACTTCAAAGGCGCTATCAGTCGCACTATTTGTACTGCTTGTTAGCATGCAATATCAACTATGGTTAGGCCCTAGTGGTTTGTGCCAACTGTTTGAAATTAAACGACAAATTGCATCCGCTGATGATCAAAATGGCGGGCTTGCTAAACGCAATGCAGTATTGGCTGCGGAAGTTGATGATTTGCGCGAAGGCGGGGAAGCCATAGAAGAACATGCTCGTACAGTACTGGGTATGATTAAAGAAGACGAAGTATTTTATCAGGTGATTGATTAAGGAAAGGGTCAAGTCTAAATTAATTGATTACTTAAAGCTTTAACCATATCAATTAATTTAGACATGCCACCTTTTGCCTCGAGGACCTACATTAATGGCATATCAAAAACATCGTTACTTTTGTATTATCGCGGCGGCCGGTGTAGGACAGAGAATGGGTACCGAGCTGCCCAAGCAATATTTATCCATTGCCAATCGAACACTTTTAGAATGGTCACTCGAACCCTTTTTACTCTCTCCTAAAATTGAACGAATTGTCGTGGTACTCGCAAAAGATGATCGTTGGTTTTCTCAGTTAAAAATTTCAGCACATCCTAAAATTACCACAACAGTGGGCGGTGCTATTCGCTACGAATCAGTTTTATCTGGCTTACATTCACTATCTAATCAAGCAAGCGACGATGACTGGGTAATCGTTCACGATGCAGCGCGACCAAATTTCAGTCTAGAAGACTTACAGCAATTAATTGAAGCTGTTGGAGATCATCCTGTAGGCGGTCTTTTAGGAACACCGTCGTTTGATAGTTTGAAACGAGTGAATCAAAACAATATTATTGAAAGTAATGTTCCGCGAGAAGGACTTTGGCGAGCATTCGCTCCACAGATGTTTCGCTATGGTCTGTTAGTTTCTAGCCATCAAAATTGTTTGAGTGAAAACTTTGCCGTGACAGATGAATCCTCAGCGATTGCTCATTACGGACATCAACCACTCATGGTATTGGGACGGAGTGATAATTTTAAAATAACGACTCTAGAAGATTATGAGATGATGAAAATAATATTATCTCCTTCTGGAACTATTCATGAAAAAATAAGCAAGGAAGACATTCAATGACACGTATTGGAATTGGCTATGACATTCATCGTTTAGTTGAAGACCGCGCATTAATTTTAGGTGGAGTTGAAATTCCTTTCGAACGTGGGCTTTTAGGGCATTCTGATGCTGATGTCGTACTTCATGCAATTGGAGATGCATTATTAGGCACTCTTGCACTCGGAGATTTAGGGTCTCACTTCCCTGATACAGATCCTCGTTACAAAGGTGTTTCAAGTTTAGAATTGTTGAAATTTATTTTTCAACTATTGTTGGAAAAAAATGTTCAAATTGAAAATATTGATGTCACGTTAATTGCGCAAGCACCAAAACTGGCTCCGTATCGAGAAAAAATGCGATCGAATATTTCTGCAGTATTAAATACCAGCATTGAAAATATCAGCATAAAATTTACTACCCATGATGGCGTGGGTGAAATTGGAAAAGGCGAGGCCATGGCTGCTCATGCCGTCGTACTGGTACAAAATATCCAAAATTCTTAACGTGGAGATGCTGGTTTAAAAGCCAAGCTCAGCCAAATCAGCCGATATTTGATCCCCTATATCTGTATCTGCAGCTAGGCTTTTTCTCCTGTGTTCTGCAGAAGGTTCCCGTTTTCTACTGCCTCGGGGTGATAGCGAAAATTTTCTTTCTGCGCGCGGTGAAACTGCTTGTTTGTTTTGCGCCTCTGCAAGATTAGTGAGTGCCTGCTGAAATTCTTCAGTCTCAACAACCGGTGCAGGTGAGAAATCTGGAGGCGGAACTCTGGTTGAGGACGAGGTAAGTTCATCTTGTGATGAATTCACAAGTGTTGATGCTCTGCGAGAGCCGCGAGGAGATAGTTGTTTAAAAAATCGAGAAACGCTTGCACTTAAATTACCACTTTGCGTGAGAGGAGGTTCGTGTGCTGTAGCTTCATCAGGACTAGGTTCCTTTTCTGCTTGTTCTGACGATTGCACCACTCGTGAACCACGTCGTGAGCCTTTAGGAGATACGGATAGCAAGCTACTGAGTTTTGATCTTGGAGATGTCGAAGGTGGGGTATCATCTTGAGGAGCATCTGTAGTCTGAACCAGTTTTAAAGCAAACAGTGACCCTCTTCTAGATCGTGGAGACGTTTCAAGTCGAAGACTTCCGGCTCTCGTTTTTTCAGCAACATACGATAGTTCTTTGTCACGATTTTTCAATTCGCCCAATTTCTTTTGAATCTCATCTAATTTTCGAACGAGATTCTCTATTTTTTTTACATTCGGCTCCATGATCTGAGCTTCTTTAAAATTTTGTGTTAGTGTCTTTTTGAGTGAATAGTAATCGTGCACCAGAGAATCAATGGTTCCATCGGAAAATTCTGGGATCATAGTATCTATACTAGAATAGAGTTTTGTTACGTGTATCTCTTGATATAATACTTTTTTTCTCTTGAGTTTGAGATGCTTATTATCTTCTGATGAGTTAATTTTAGCTGTTTTTTCTAAAAGACTATGTTTATCTTCTGATTCTTCTAGCAACGATAAATTAGAATTAATTTTTCGGGTAACAGCATAAAGCTCAACATCGCATTTTAAGCTGACTAAACTTTTAAGCGCGTTGTGATCAAAGCCTTGATTCTTATAATTCATTTTTAAATAGAGAAATCTTTGATCTAAATCCTCTTTTTCTCTATCCTTAACAGAAAGAAAATCACCATTAAAAATTGAATCAATTATGAACATATCTATCTGTGGATGATTTATTTCTGGTGAGAATTCCTCAAAGTACAGTTTTTCAAGAGCCTGGCGCTCTTTTAGGATTTTAAATAATTCGGATTCTTCTTCATTGTTCATTTCTTCCAAAATATAAAGCTGTTGCAAATAATCTTTACCGTTTAATGCTGGATCAAGATGATCATTCCGCACTATGAGTTCTTTCGCTTTTTGCACAGCTTTCATGATACCAGCGAGGAGCACAGCACCATGAATTCGTTTGGCTGCGGCTGTACAAAAACTCGGACCTCTTTGCTGTTGCATTGCCTCATGCTCTCGAATGATATTCTCGACAATTTCAGAAGCATTCAAGCTAGTAAAAATTCGCCCCCAGTTGTGAAATAATTGAAATGCTAAAGCCAGGCCACCAGAACGATCCATTCCGTCGGTACAATGTATCAATAATGGTCTTGGAGAGTGATTTCCAAAAGAACGTTTATAAATTTCGTAAAGTTTTTCAATGTCTGCTGAATCGATTTGAGCATTTTCAAATGCCTTCATATTGATATGATAGATATCTATATCAGCGAATACACCGCTTTTAGCCGCCGTTTGATTTGTCGTGTATTGATGCACATTGTTTTCTTTATCACATATAGTGGCAAAACCACGACAATTGTAAGGCTCACAATTGACATCTCTTTCCTCAAGTTGTTCCCCGAGCACGATTAAAATAGGTATTTGCCCCTCTGCTTGATCACGTGCAAATTCAAAACACGCTTTCATATAGTCTAAGCCACCAATCTCCAGTAAATTGCTTGCTTTAGCTAATGCCCTCTTATTGATTTCTTTTATTTGTTCTTTGCCTCGCGGTGATTCGAGAATAGCATTGCGACCTTCAAATAATCGAATAGGGTTCATCATGGCAAATAATAAATCGCCGAAATGAGATAACCCTGCAATAGGGTCTTTTACTGCATAAACAAAACTACCAAGCCTGAATAAATCTGAAAATTTCTTATCACCATAAAGGGTCAGAGTAGTTGGTTTAGCCTCTTTTTTAGTGTGGTCTAATTTCTTAATTTTTTTATCTCTAAAATCGAAATTCCACAATGAAGCCATTTCAGCACTTTGTGCGTCATTATCTATTTGATCATTAGGTAACAAGGGTAATAAATTAGGAATAATAGAGAGAAGTTCTGATAATGGTGCACTCTGCAATCCGGCACCTTTGGTACCCCTTGGAGATGAAGGGCGACTTTTTTTCATAATGACTCCTTTATATTCGCTTAGATTGAAGAGACCGCAATCTTGTTAAGTTCCCACTTGAATGTGATACTCTTTTCCATTATTAATTCCCCATACATTAATGGTAAACGTGAATCACTCTTAGATACAAGTGTTCATTGACATTACCCTCAACCTAATCGTAAATTGTTTACACTATTTCACATTTGTCTATAAAAGGGTCCTTATGAAAATCTTATTAAGTAATGACGATGGTGTTTACGCCAAGGGTTTATCTGTTTTAGCAGATCATATACGCGAGCTGTCTGCCATTATTGTTGTTGCCCCTGACCGAAATCGTAGTGGAGCCAGTAATTCTTTAACCCTAGATTCCCCGATTCGAATCAAAACCATCGAAAATGGATCAGTGAGTGTTGAAGGAACACCCACAGATTGCGTGCATCTGGCAATTACAGGCTTATTGGATGAGCTTCCATCGATGGTCGTATCTGGCATTAATGAAGGTTCTAATTTAGGTGATGATATTCTTTATTCAGGAACCGTGGCAGCAGCCATCGAAGGACGTTTCTTAGGATTGCCTGCAATTGCGATATCCTTGTATGGAGATCATTGCCGCCATTACGAAACAGCGGGCCGAGTAGCTAAAACCTTGGTACAAAATGTTCTTTCCGACCCTTTGCCTAATGATACCATCTTGAATGTGAATGTTCCTGATATCCCTTACGAAGAACTGCAAGGATATGAAGTCACGCGATTGGGATCCCGACATGCGGCAGAACCCATTATTCGAGCGCGTGATCCACGCGGTAAAGAAGTTTACTGGGTAGGCCCTGCTGGACCTGTACGTGATGACGGACCGGGTACCGATTTTCATGCAGTGATGCATAAAAAAGTCTCTATCACCCCCCTTAAAATTGATTTGACTCATTATCAAGCGTTTGACCAAGTATCGAAGTGGGTCAGTAAATTTATAAAGAATAAAGATTCTGTTTAAGCTGAGGAAGGAGCCAAGCCAATGAAATTATTTTCAAAAATTTATGATCGAGTCATGCATTGGTCTACTCATCGTCATGCCGTCTATTATTTATCAGGACTCAGTTTTGCAGAGGCCTCATTTTTTCCATTACCCCCTGATCTAATGTTGGCACCCATGTCGTTATCGAAACCTCACATGGCCTGGCGTTACGCAGGCATCACAGCTGTCATGTCAACATTAGGTGGCTTATTCGGTTATGTAATTGGATTTTTCTGTTTCGAACTTATTTATCCGATTATTGTGAAAGTAGGGTATGAGCAGGCTTATCATACTGCCCAGCTTTGGTTTCACGATTGGGGATTTTGTGCCATGTTTATTGCTGCATTCACACCGATACCCTATAAGCTCTTTACCGTGGCAGCTGGCGCCCTGCAAATGGCACTTTTGCCTTTTGTCATCGCCTCAATCATTGGCCGAAGTGCGCGATTCTTTTTAGTGGCTGCATTAATGCGGTGGGGTGGACCACGAATGGATACTGTTCTACGACGTTATGTTGATATCGCTGGGTGGAGTGTGATTATCATTGGCGTTAGCTTATACTTCATTTTACGATAACTCTAATTTCAGTACATGATGATGATTTCGTGGTGTTATGTCTGGCTAGAATTAATATTTATGGAAATAATTATGTTTAAAATCAGAATATTATCAAGTTTATTTCTAGTGCTTTCTCTAAATAGTTGTGCAACTTCAGAAGATGAAGCGCCAGTTGTAAACTACTCGCAAATAGAAACAATTAACACTGATCATTATCGGGTCCAAAAAGGAGATACCCTATATTCAATTGCTTGGGCATCTAATCTTGATTATCGGCAGCTAGCCACAATAAATCGCTTAAATGCACCGTATTCACTTAGGACAGGACAGGTTCTACGTGTTAAATTACCAGCGCAGAAGTTTGCAAAATTGGAAAAACCTCACTCACTTTCACAGTATTCTAGAAAGTCATCAAAAAATCATTCTTTTGAAATTGACGCCCCTCAACTTGCAACGTTATCTCCTCCTCAATACGAAAAAAAATCATCAATTAAATCAATGCCTAACAATTTAAATCTCAACAATGAAACGAAAGATACTTTGCAACTGCCAACGCCAGGCACCACGCGGATTCCAGCACTTTCAGCAATTGGAATAAATTCACAAAAAACGACCAAAATTTATGACTCTGGAAGCCCAGTTAATGAAATAAACGAACAACATACAAAAAAAGACTTGATTTTTACAAAAAAATCTGTACACTTCTTTTCGTGGCCGACCCAAGGAAAGATAATTGGACAGTTTTCCGAAGGTCAGCTGGGTAATAAAGGACTTGATATTACTGGTCAGTATGGCCAGCCTGTCAAAGCCAGCGAATCAGGAACCGTTGTTTATAGCGGATCTGGTTTAAGAGGTTACGGTAACCTCATCATTATTAAGCATAATGCAAGTTATTTAAGTGCTTATGCTCATAATAGTGAGTTGATGGTTTCCGAAGGTGCACAGGTCAAAGCGGGTCAAGAGATCGCCTTAATGGGGCGAGCACCATCAGGTAAAGTGATGTTGCACTTTGAGATTCGCCGAGATGGCAAGCCCATTAACCCAATACAGTACTTGCGTTAGAGAAAAGGATTTTTTCAACCGAGCACTGTTGACTGCAAGGAGGCAGTAATGCCGAAGAAAGTTAAATTTACCAAGGATGGGAAAATTATGGATATGCAATTGTCTGATAGGGACTTTAAAATTGAATCAGAAATAGACACAGATTTAATCATTGACGCCGATTCTGTATCACCTGAAGATTCTTCTTTTGATGCTCAGGAAGTTCCTGAAAAAGCTGAGACGTCATACGCCGGTCTTGATCCAACTCAAATTTACCTCAATGAAATTGGTTTTGCCAATTTGTTAAATCATGAGGAAGAAATCAAATTGGCTCGTCAGATCAAACGAGGCAATAAAAAAGCACGTGCGCGAATGATCGAAGCCAATCTTCGATTAGTCGTTAAAATTGCGCGCCGCTATTTAGGTCGTGGTTTGGCTTTTTTAGATTTGATTGAAGAGGGTAATTTAGGATTAATGCATGCCGTTGAAAAATACGATCCAGAACGAGGATTCCGTTTTTCGACCTATGCAACATGGTGGATTCGTCAAACTGTTGAACGAGCTATCATGAATCAGGGTCGTACCATTCGTTTGCCTATTCATATTGTGAAGGAACTTAATACCTATTTACGCGCAGCTCGATCACTGACTCAGAAGTTAGATCATGAGCCTACTTCCGATGAAATCGCTACTATGGTTGATAAACCTTTAGACGATATTCGTCGCATTATGGATTTGCAACGGGACGTTTCATCGATCGATGTTCCTGTGAGTGAGGGCGATAAATCGCTTGTGGAACTCATGGCTGATGAGGAAAATCATGATCCCGAGAATCAATTACTGAGCGCAGATTTATCTAATAAGCTTGATAAACTCTTAAACTATTTGACTGAAAGACAGCGTGAAGTGATTTCCCGTCGTTTCGGTTTAAGAGGCTATGAGCGTGAAACTCTTGAGGAAGTTGGGAAAAATATTCATCTCACACGTGAACGAGTTCGACAAATTCAGTTTGAAGCCATGCGAAAGTTGCGAGAAATGTTAGTTGAAAATGGCATCAATGAAGAGTTGCTCAAAGACTAAGACAGCATCTCCCTTAAAACCCCTCATCGCGAAAAGGACCGCTCGCGAAGATGAGACAATGCCGAGAATACGGGGTTCCTGCTGCGGCAGGAATCCCTCTTCCTAATCTAGCCTTGAAATTAATCTTTCTGCCCATATTTACCAAGCACAGATGGCAGTGCTCATGATGCGCAGCCTATGGTATTAATCATATTGAGGAGATAAGCCCGATGGAAACTATGAGTTTTCAAGCCGAAGTGAAACAATTACTTCATTTAGTGACGCATGCGCTTTACAGCAATAAAGAAATATTTTTACGAGAATTAATCTCAAACGCATCAGATGCTGCCGATAAACTTCGATTCGAATCTATTGCCGATCCTGCATTACTGGAAAGTGATACTGATCTGAAAGTTTGGGTAAGCTTTGACAAAAATGCACGAACAATCACTATCCGAGATAACGGAATTGGTATGAACCACGATGAGCTTATTGCCAATATTGGTACAATCGCAAAATCGGGTACACGAGAATTCTTGAACAATCTCACAAAAGATCAAGCCAAAGATCGACAAATGATCGGTCAATTTGGCGTGGGATTTTATTCTGCATTCGTGGTTGCGGACAAGGTAACTGTATTAACACGCCGTGCCGGTTTAGCGCTTGACCAAGGTGTACGTTGGGAATCCGATGGACAGGGTACATTCACAATGGAATATATCAATCGTCCCCAGCGTGGTACTGAAATCGTATTGCATCTCAAAAAAGATGAAGATGAATTCTTAGACGGATTTAGATTGAGAAACATCATCAAAAAATATTCTGATCATATATTATTACCTATCGTAATGGATCGAGAAGTTGAAGTAGCTTCTGATGATGACAAAGAAGGTGACAAACCTGAAAAACGTATTGAAGAAGAAGTCGTCAACCAAGCAAAAGCGCTTTGGACCTTACCTAAATCGCAAATTACTGATGAGCAGTACAAAGAATTGTACAGCCATATCTCGCACGATTTTGCTGAACCATTAGCGTGGGCTCATAATAAAGTAGAAGGACGTCTTGATTACACCAGTCTTTTATTTATTCCTACGAGAGCACCCTTTGATCTATTCAATCGAGAATCCAGACATGGTCTCAAATTATATGTGCAACGTGTATTTATTATGGATGATGCAGAACATTTGCTGCCGAGCTATTTACGTTTTGTACGTGGTATCGTGGATTCCAATGATTTACCTTTAAACGTATCACGTGAATTATTGCAAAGCGATAAGGTGATCGATCAAATCAAAACAGCGTGCACTAAACGTGTCTTGGATCTATTGGAAACGATTGCAACGAATGAACCAGAGAAATATAAGGAATTCTGGACGCAATTTGGTAATGTGCTTAAAGAAGCGCCTGCTGAAGATTACGAAAATCGAGAGAAAGTCGCTAAATTATTCCGGTTTGCTTCGACTCACAACGATACTCCCGATCAGGCTGTTTCAATGACTGATTATGTTAGTCGTATGAAACCTGACCAAGATAAAATTTATTACGTTACAGCAGAAACATTTAATGCGTGCAAAAATAGCCCGCATCTCGAAATATTCCGTAAGAAAGGTATCGAAGTCTTATTCTTAATGGATAGAGTTGATGAATGGTTAGTCGCTCATCTTAGTGAATTTGATGGAAAAAAACTTCAATCAGTCAGCAAAGGCGATGTCGATATTGGAGCCAGTGAAGAAGAAAAAGAAGCTGAAAAGGAAGTCGAAAAAGATTTCGATAGCGTGCTCAAACAAATGAAAGATGCATTAGGTGAAACTAAGGTTAAAGAGATACGGATCACTCATCGTTTGACTGATTCACCAGCGTGTTTAGTCAGTGATGAAAACGAAATGAGCGCCCACTTACAACGAATGTTGAAAGCAGCAGGGCAAAATTATATGGATTCAAAGCCTATACTTGAAGTGAATCCAAAACATCCGTTTATAGTTCGTCTTAAAAGTGAACAAGATGATGAAACTTTTTCACGATGGACTCACGTGATTTTTGACTCAGCGTTACTGGCTGAAGGTGGTCAATTAGAAGATCCTGGTACGTACGTGAAACGTGTTAATCAACTTTTGAGTCAATCATAATCTGCTTGTAAGTCGGGTTTGGGTTCTTTGTATCCCAAACCTGACTTTTATCTATCAAACTCTTTTATCTAATTCTATTCGTAGTACTACGAGACTTTTCTCAAGTGCATATTGAGAGATCATCACCGATACCTCTAAAACAGATTTCTAGGAGTAATGTATGACAGAAATTCTTGTCAGTTTAGGACTCTCGTTGATGATTGCAGTGACTCATCTCAATATTATGAGCAACTACCTGCAAATTGAAAAAAGATTTTATAACCAGACACTTATGATAATAAAGACAATGTCAGCGGCTGAATGGCAAATCTAAATCATTATGTTAGCGCAGTGGTTAATCTCAATGGCTTTAAGTGTTGTTATCTCACTAGGTACAATGGAAGGATTTTTGTTAATCTCAAAATGTCATAACGCACAACGCTTGCTCTCTGAAGAGCAAGCTCAAGTTCGATTTTTAGTTTGTTTTTTACGTGAAATTTTGCATTCAGCAATTTTGCCTGCACAGGATTGCGGTGGATTACTCAATCAAGATAATCCTCTTGTACCTGTTTCAGGTCTAAAAGATCTTCAATTACATTTTCGTATTTGTTCTTCAGATGAACATAATTTCACTATTATTCCCGTGCGTTTTTACATTCATCAATCCGAAAGCAAAAAAGGAATTTCACTCTCTATCCAACACGGAAACAAAAGAAAAGAAGTGCTTGTTAGCGATCTACACTCTTTTTCACTCGCTTTTTGCAGCAAAAAACCTATTCAATCATGCAGACCGGCATCAGAAATTCAAGACTGGTCAACAATCGAAGCGTTGGAATTTAAACTTCGCTTTCATCCTTCGTCGATCTTGGATCATTTAGTATTTCTAGAAAATCATCATCAGTGGAAATTTCGAATAAAAGTAGGCTCAATCCATGAAATCCAATAAGAGAGCAGAGGGACATGCCCTAATTATTGTCCTAATATTTTTGATGTTGTCGTCATTATTATTATGCAGTGCACTCGAAACGTTGAAACAAGACAGCCTGAGCGTTAATGCCTTTCAAAAGGTGGCGAAATGAGTCATAATATACGCGCATTTCTGTTGCATATTTTGTACACTTAAGCTAAGTGAAGAGATATTTACTATGATTACAGCTACTCAATTCCGAAATAATGTTTATGGCATACTTGATGAAGTGCTATCAACAGGCATTCATGTTGACATTGAACGTCATGGCAAACATTTGCGCATTGTTGCATTGGATAAACCTCATAAACTAAAGAATCTTAAACCCATAAAAAATCTTATTGTTGGTGACCCAGTAGATTTAGAAAACATTGAGTCGTAATGAGTAGCGAAGATTTTTATTGCGCTAATTCAACACCTAATTATTTTTATGCTTACTATAAATCGACAAATAAAACCGACCCGTCTTGTTCAACAGTCTTCAGAAAATCCTGAAATGCTTCCCTGATATCATAATTGACTATTTTTTCCTGGATGCTTTGATTATCAGTTAGCTTTATTCTAAATTTTTTAAATCCAAATATAAATGCGATAAAGTCAAAAATAAACACGTATAGTTTTTCAATTACTCCGATAATATCTCCAATCTGTATTCCATAAATGTTGATAATGCTTTTTCCAGAAACAATATCCAGATCTTCTTTAAATTTAAAATAAGTTATTAAATCTTTGCCAGAATCTTTGTTGATTATTATTCCGCCCGAATGTTTCAAAACGTTTGCAATTAGCTGAATAAATTGAGCAATTTTTACAAAGCGTATTTTACCACTCGCATCTTGCATTATAGAATTATAAGTTTTAGTAAATGTAAAGCGGGTATATTTTTCATGAAGTCTGTAGTTGGAATATTCGTTAGCGACTTTCCTTATTAGATAATAACTTTCTTCTAGTATTGAAGATAGAAGTAGGTAACTATTCTTAAACGATATCTCATCAAGAATAAGATATGCTGTCATAGTTCGCTTTTGATGCCCTCTTTCGCTAAAAGCTAGTAAAAAACCCCTGGCTTTATCCTCCCTTTTACCCTCAAACATAAAGCGACCATTGTTAAAGCAGATTGCGCCTAATATCGCTTGCTCAAATAAAGTGTTTATTTTTTCTTTAATGGTTTCATGGATACACTTGAATTTCATTAATTCAATTTCTAATTTTCTTTGTTCACATAACAATGTTGAGATATAACTACATTCATTACAAGTTATTTCAAACTTATCTTTTGATACCGCTTGTACTTTTAGAGGCTTCGTTTTTTTTAAACAAGATCTGAGAATAAAGTCTTCTCTTTGTTCACCCTCTAACTTATTGATTCGTCCGCTCTTCAGAATTGCTGTTTTCTTATTTTTGCACTTAATTATTTTAATAGGCATTAAAGGCTTAACTTTTAAGAGTAGCTTAGAAGCGTGCTTATCACCAGAAAATTGCTCCTTCAATCTACGATCAACATTGGTAGTGATTCCAGAGAATAAAATCCGTTCCTCACATAAAATTACATAGACATACCAATATTTATTGGTATCTATCAAATTATTCATAAATTTCCTTTTTACATAATTCAATCTATCAATAAATTAATAATTAACCGTACAATCATGTCTTTTTGACTGGGATCACTCTCGGCGACCAATAAGGCTAATGCAACTAAACCATTTTCATTAAGTTTTATTGGCGTGCATTGTGATTTGAGATAAAGTAAAAACATAAAACAACCAATGCGCTTATTACCATCAGTAAAAGGATGATCCTTAATAACAAAATATAGTAGATGAGCTGCTTTTTCCTCAGGTGTTTTATAGAGTGGCGTACCTCCGAATGTTTGCTCAAGATTATTCAAAATACTATCAAGCCCGCGATCATGTTCTTTCCCAAAGAAGGCCGTTGCATCATTACGGCTAGCTAAATCGGTTTTCAAGGATTCAATGGCCGTTAATGCTAGTTCATAACTTAACCTGGGGTTTGTTGGTTTAGCTTGTTCAGGTAATTTCAGGTCACCTTCATCATACGCTAGCAATAAATCCCAGGTCTTGGTATAAGCCAATATAAGTTGGATCGCTTCCTGGCCAAGATCATTGACTAAATTATGATGTACTAATGTCTTTTGTAGCAACTCGACAGTTTGCTGCAATTCGCGTACCCCTCGTTCAGATAAACGCTTGTCGTAGGTCGTATAGCCTCGAATTATGTGCTCTTTCAGTACCTGGCTTGCCCATTTCCTAAACTGAACACCTTCCTTAGAGTTAACCCTATATCCTACGGATAAGATGACATCTAGGTTGTAATAATCGACTTGATAGGTTTTACCATCTATGGCAGTTGTTGCAAATTTTGCAACAACTGAATCACGGTCTAATTCATTAAGTTTAAAAATCTTATTCAAATGTCGTGAGATAACTGACTTATCACGGCCAAATAGCTGCACAATTTGTGTCAAGGAAAGCCAAACTGTTTCATCAGCAAGGTTGACGTCAAGCTCTATATGGCCATCCTTAGCTGTATAAATGACAATTTCGGTCATGAGCATACCTTTAATCAGGTTAAAAATTATCCGAGGCCAACTCTATAAAGTACACTCTTTCTATCCTTGGAGTATATCGGTTTAGCATTTACCTTATGCCAAAAATAGACAACTCGTTAGATGCTATAATACTCACTGAATTGTGTTCAAGTGTATCTGTAAGTTTAGGCTACAGTGGATCCCGTACTTACAAACATTTTCTCACGTATAATATGATCAAGCAATAACGTGTTTTTTCAGAAAGAGCCATGACTTCTCAGGCTTTTTTATATAGCATCTTTTGAAGTTGTAATGTAATTAGATGCGCCGTTAAAAATGCAATATAGAAGATCCCCCCTATTATGCATTTCATCAGCACAATCGCCTTCCTATCTATATATGTCTAGCATGTCTATCTCTATCTTGTTACAGGTTCAGATTCTTCCAGTGTATATGTATCATTATCTAAAACCGTCAATGCCAAACTGGACGTGCCTAACTCTGGTCACTGGGATCTACCAACTGGCTCAGATAAAAATCGCTGTGGTGAATTCAACAGTATTGATAGCGATTCAAATCCAAAGTATTGTCCCATCTGGATGCCATAGATAAAATAAACATGACAATATTAACCTCTACCTAATCTATCGAATTGCTGGGATATGTCTCAGTAATCTTGAAAACGACCAGGTTAATGAGGAGAACTCACTTTATGAATTTGATATCACTCATCTTATCATCTTCAATAACAACAATAGCATAATGAGCTACAGGTATTCTTATTTTGTCTATATATTTATAAGCCTCATCATAAGTACTAAATTCGTATTTATTAGCATAATCAGTTTGATCTTGTTTTTTCCACAATGTTATCTTCATGCTATTAGTAGTGTCATATAACTCATAAACAAAATATCGATTAGCACTCATTGTTTACTCCAAGTCTACTTATTTTTTACCCAATTAATTAATCCACCTTCAATTAATATTTCAATTTGCCGAGGAGAGAGAGCATGCTCGAGAGTGATAGTGGAATTACTACCTAAAATAGTTGCGGTGAGGGTTTTGCCTTTTTTAATAGTGGAATGAATATCTTCTAACACTAAAACATCGTTTAATTGCAGACGATGATAGTCGTCGGGATTAGTAAAGGTGAGCGGTAAAATTCCGAAGTTAATTAAATTTTGCCAGTGAATTCGTGCAAAACTTTTTGTGATAACGGCATGCAAACCTAAATAGCGTGGTGCAAGCGCAGCGTGTTCACGACTCGATCCTTGACCGTAATTTTCACCGCCCACAATAATGTGTCCGCCATTTTTGTGAATACTTTGAGCGCGAGTAGGGTAGGTGGGATCAACGACATCAAAAACAAATTCACTGATCTTTGGAATATTACTTCTATACGGAAGCACTCGAGCGCCAGCGGGCATAATTTCGTCGGTGGTAATGTTGTCACCCACTTTCAAAATAATGGGCAGTTCAAGGCGTTGCGGAAGCTTCGTTAATACTGGAATCGAAGCAATATTAGGCCCTTTAATTAATTGCACTTTGAGAGCGTGTTCTTGCTTAACAGGTTCTTGAAGCATGGCAGTATTGATCACAGTACGTTTTGGCTTGCTTATTCGAGGGTAGGGGATGCCAAGATCACGTGGATCAGTAATTTTTCCAGTAATGGCCGAAGCTGTGGCAGTTTCCGGACTACATAAGAAAACGCTATCCTCAAGAGTACCCGACCGGCCTGGGAAATTCCGAGGCCCTGTTCTTAAACTGTTTCTACCGGTTGCAGGGGCTTGACCCATACCAATGCACCCATTACACCCAGCTTGATGAATTCGGGCTCCTGAGTGAATCAAATCACTTAGAACCCCATTTTCAACCATTTCTTCCAAAGAATTCCGTGATGCCGGATTTATGTCGAAAGAGACAGCAGGATGAACGGTCTTATCTCTCACCATCATGGCTGAGACTGCAAAATCGCGGAACCCTGGATTTGCTGATGAGCCAATATAGGCTTGGTAAATTGGTTCACCGGCAATTTCACGGACCTGTACAACTTTATCTGGACTGGAAGGCTTCGCGATAAGGGGCTCTAAAGTCGATAAATCAATGGTTTCTTCACGATCGTATTGAGCACCTTCATCGGCTAATAACTCGATATAATCGGCTTCACGACCTTGATCGCGGAGGAACTCACGAACGGCTTCATCCGCAGGAAAGAGGGTTCCAGTAGCCCCTAATTCTGCGCCCATATTGGCAATAACATGCCTATCCATCGCATTCAGTTGCTTTAATCCAGGGCCATAATATTCAATCACGCTGCCAATGCCACCTTTCACTGAGTGCCGTCTTAACAACTCCAGAATAATGTCTTTAGCGCTGACCCAGTCAGGTAGCTCACCAATCAACTTAACCCCAAAGACTTTAGGCATTTTAACGTAAAAGGGGTGTCCAGCCATCGCCATGGCAACTTCTAGCCCACCCGCACCCATAGCCAGCATCCCCAAAGAACCGGCAGCGCAGGTATGGCTGTCTGAGCCTAACAAGGTTTTACCAGGCTTACCAAAGTGTTGCATATGAACCGGGTGACTAACTCCATTACCAGGTCGACTAAACCAGACTCCGAACCGTTGACAGGCTGATTGTAAGAACAAATGGTCGTCGCCATTTTTGAAATCTTCTTGAATGAGGTTATGGTCTACGTATTGAGCCGACAATTCCGTTTTTACACGGTCTAACCCCATGGCCTCTAATTCGAGCATCACAAGAGTACCTGTGGCATCTTGGGTCAGGGTTTGGTCAATTTTTAAGGCAATTTCCTTTCCTGGAATCATTTCACCTTCAAGCAAATGGCTTGAGATTATCTTCTGGGTGATATTTTGGGCTGACACGCTGACACTCCTTATCAAATTCCTAAGACAGACAATATCCGTAGATTAATTTTAGCTTATTTTCTTGAAAAATGGAAAAATGCTGTGAAATTTCGCGTTGAGAATCATTAATTTAAGATGCTACTTATGGTGTAAGCCTAGAACCTGACTCTTCATCTACTTCGACTTCTTCTTTTTCTTGGGCTCCCAATTCATTGTTTTCTGCATTCTTTGACATCTCCGGCTTTGATTCGAACACAAAAGTATCTTCATCAGTACTAATACAATTGAGTTGTTCAGTAGGTGTGTTTGTAACGTTTGGAATCATCACAAACAAGTCTTCTTGTTCAGTAGGAATTGATATTGTAAAGATCTCATCAGAATTTGCTACGGCATTAATTTTTTGTGCTGGTATCAATGATGCAATGGATTTAACACGTCTTAGTGCCTCATAAACAGTAGACACGCTAAATGGTTTTTTGAGTGCTAAATTGATTCCTGATCTCGCTAAGTGTTCTTTTACCATAGAACCTGCTGTCATGAAAATAATCGGTACATTAATTTTATTATTTGCGCATTCAAAATTTCGTATCAATTTGCTTGCAACATCACCTCTCATCACTGGCATCTGCATGTCCATCAACATTAAATCACATTGAGATCCAGACTGAATGTATTCCAAAGCTTCTTTTCCATTGTGCTTTTCAATAATTGTGAGGTTCTCGTTACACTGTTTGAGCACGCGATTCAACGTAGTGCGAACTACTTTATCATCATCAACGAGTAGAATAACAATAGTGCCTGGCAGATAAGGTTGAAATTCGTCATTTTGAATATCAGGTGTAATGGATTTTTTTCTGACATCTAACCTCTCAAATACGCATTCTAGATTAATTTTGGTTGAATTCAATTTCGTGCTAAAACCAATTATTGCATTCGAAGTATACGGTGAATAAAGATAGATGCTAACACTTTCTTCAATAGAAGACTGAATACTAATATCAATATAAGGAAGATCAGGAAGATCGGATAGAATCTCAGGAACACGCTTTTGGACTTCTTCCATTAACTGAAATAATTGGTCTGCATTTAATTCTAAATTACTCGGATCGCACAGGTCTGTATTCAAATTAAATGATTTGAAATTCGTCGCAATAAAAGCGGCGTACTCTTGTTTATTGCTTAACACTTTTTTGATTTTCATAGTGGACTCGTTTCTAGTGCTGTAATAAATGGCGTCAGTATCCTCGTCCAGCAGCCAGAAGTCAAGGTAATTACAACACGAAAAAGCGAGCCCGATTCACAGTAATACTGTGAACTTAAAAGGTGCCTATTTGCTGTTAAGATGGCTTTACCATCGCTGCAGGATCTACGGCTTTATCAAATTCTGCAGCACTTAAATATCCCAACGCAAGACACGCCGTTTTCAAATCTGTCCCTTCTTTATAGGCTTTTTTAGCGATAGCAGCTGCTTTGTCATATCCGATTACAGGATTTAATGCGGTAACAAGCATCAATGATTGAGCAACATCATTGGCAATGGTTTCTCGATTGGCTTCTAAACCTTCAATGGCAAATTCACGAAACGAGTTGCATGAATCGCCTAACAATCTTATTGAGTGCAATAGATTATGAATCATCACCGGTTTAAAAACGTTCAATTCAAAATTTCCCTGCGAACCTGCAAATGTAATTGCTGCATCATTTCCCATCACTTGCACACACACCATTGTCAACGCTTCACATTGTGTTGGGTTGACTTTTCCAGGCATGATCGAAGAACCCGGTTCATTTTCAGGCAATGTGAGCTCACCTAATCCACATCGAGGTCCCGACGCTAACCAACGAATATCATTCGCGATTTTCATCAGCGCACACGCTAACGTTTTTAATGCGCCACTTGCCATCACAATAGGATCGTGCGCTGCTAATGCAGCAAATTTATTGTGTGCTGTGATAAATTCTATGCCGGTTAATTCTGCAATATGTTTTGCCACTTTCACTGCAAATTGCGGATGAGTATTTAATCCTGTTCCTACTGCGGTACCACCTAATGCTAATTCTCGTAAACCTAATAATACATAAGTGATATTGTGCAAAGCGCCATCTATTTGTGCGATATAACCTGAAAATTCCTGACCTAAAGTCAGAGGCACAGCATCTTGCAAATGCGTGCGACCTATTTTCACAATATCATTAAATTCTTCTTGTTTTTTTACAAATGCGTGACGTAAAGCAATCAGTGCAGGTACTAAATGATGAGTAATTTGTTCGCTCGCTGCAATGTGCATCGCAGTGGGGAAAGTATCATTTGATGATTGAGACATATTCACATCATCGTTAGGATGAATTGGTTTTTTACTTCCAATCACACCACCGGCTAATTCAATCGCGCGATTACTAATCACTTCATTAACGTTCATATTGGTTTGAGTACCACTTCCTGTTTGCCAAATTCGCAAGGGGAAATGATCATCTAATTTTCCCGAAATAACTTCATCTGCCGCTTCGCAAATTAAATCAGTTTTTGTTTTATCAAGTTTACCTAATTCAAAATTGGTTAAGGCAGATGCTTTTTTGACTATTCCAAAAGCTCGAATTAATGGTCTAGGCATTACATCATCACCAATCGCAAAATGATGTAAAGAACGTTCAGTTTGAGCACCCCAAAGTCGGTCGTTAGAGACTTCAATGGTTCCCATGCTATCTTGTTCTGATCGAGTAGTAGAGTTGCTCATAAAAATCCTTAATGTCTGACTATAAATAATTTTGCCCCGGACAGGACTTGAACCTGTAACCTATCCCTTAGGAGGGGATTGCGCTATCCAGTTGCGCCACCGGAGCAGTGTAGCGGAGTATAACCTGTTAGGGTGTCAAAGCTCAATTTGACGATTTCATAAGTTTTTGATGCCAAATTCAAATATCCATCATGTTTTCGTGAAATGTCTAGGTTTGATGAAATATGTTGATTGATGAAATCGTCAAATTGCGCTTTGACACCCTAAGACCTGCTACAATAAACGAATGAGTACACTACACAGCCAAACTTCGAATGCTCCCAGCAAATTGTATGACCTACTTGCAGGGTCACCATTGATTATCTGGTACGGATTACGGTGTATTGAACAATTTCCTCAAATCGCAGCGGAATTTCAAACCCTTGATTTCGGTAATTTCGATGTTCTGATTTTCACGTCTCTCTTTACCAAGTGTTTAGGCCTGCTATTTGCAGCCATGCTGATAATATTGGTTATCGTGAGATCACCCGCTAGTGCAGGGACGCAAGGTTTTCTACCGAGAATGGTCGCATTTTTAGGCGCTTTTCTTGGTATTGCGCTACTTAGGCTGCCTCTTCAGCCTATGCCCTGGTTCTTTCAGCTCATTTCACTGACGTTAATGATCGTTGGCATTAGCTTTGCAGTGTATTCTTTAATGTGGTTAGGGCGTTCATTCAGTGTCATGCCCGAAGCTCGCAAGCTTGTGACCAATGGGCCTTACGCACTCGTTCGTCACCCTGTTTATTTAGGTGAAGAAATTGCAATCATTGGTCTTGCCATCGAATATTCTTTTTTAACAGCCTTATCTATCGTATTGTTTCAATTGGGTTTTCAACTCTATCGCATGCATTTTGAAGAGCAAGTCATGCGACAGTTATTTCCGGAATACATCGAGTATGAAGCCCGAGTCAAGC
>JAIEPX010000021.1 GCA_019748175.1 Gammaproteobacteria bacterium | reverse complement strand
CATATTGAAGTGGCTAGAACATTAAATAATCTAGCCAATATGTGTAGGGTAGAAAAGCAACTACACAAAGCGCTATCCTTCCTGCAACGTGCTTTGGGGATTTTTGAAAAGCAACTCGGCCCAAATCATCTAGACCTCGCACACCCACTTATCAATATCGGCGGAATTTACCTTAATTTTAAAGAACATGGAAAAGCTAAAGAATGTTTTGAGCGCGCTTTAAACCTCTCTTTAGCAGGATTCCAAACTACCGATCATCCCGAAATCGCGATGATTCAGCTACAACTTGCCAGGGCTGAGGCAATGTTAGAATGTTATGAACAGGCCAGGGAGCATAGTGCTGCAGCCTACCAATTTTATAACCGTTTTTTAGGGCCAAGTCACAGTACAACTCAGGAAGCGTTCAAACTCAACTATTCTATTATGCAGCTTATGCAATCCCGACCTGCTCCGCGACACCAAGTCGATTTTCTCGGAGACGTGTTAAGGAGTAATCAGCCCTTAGAGTTACTAACATGCATTAAACTTATAGAGCACTGCTTGCAGGTGAATCAACCTATCCTTGCACTGCAATTTATTAGTTTGGCTCCCGATAATTCTAATAATACTGCACTTAAAAAATTGACCGTTCGCTGCTACTTGGAGACGGGTGAAATAGCCAGTGCGATGCGCTCTATTGACTTTGCCCAGGATAGTGACCTAGTTACTTTGATAAAACAAGCGAATCAAGATCGCTCGATTTTTTTAGAAAAAATTAAAGCATTTGATAGCAATAATCAAATCACGGATCGTATAACAATTCAAAAAGCAGTTCTTTATATGCAATTATATCAGTTTGATAATGCTAAAGTGTTGCTGCAATCAGTCATTCAGAAAACTCCTGCGAGCGAACATCTTGCCCCAGCACTTTATCAATTGGCAATGTGTCAATATCATCAGCAAGAATATGCAAGCGCACTGGAAAGCTTGAAAAGATCTCAAAAAATCCATGATAATGAAAGAGTGCGGGACTTTTTTGTTAAGATCACCAAAGCCCAAAAAGAGGTACCACAATTAATGCAAATTGCAGAACGATCATTCATGAGTGCTTCATTGGATCAGTAATATATTATTTAAGATATTTCGCTTCAAAAGATGGTTTTTGCTGAAATGACTCGCGCAAGTCTTTTATGCAATTCCTCAGCGAATTATACGTATCATGATTATTACTACTCAGAATCTGATTAAATAAATCCACAAATTTTATTAGGAGCGGTGAGAAATCTTTTACCACCTCAAGTAATTGAGCGGGCCTGACATTTTGGTAGAATGTTGAGAAAGTGGGCCTATTGTTATATTCAGTTTCTAAAATTTCGAGGCATATTTCAACCAAATGAGAGATGTGATTGATCATAGATGACGCATTGCTGGGAGATAGAATTTTTAAACTTACTTGTAATAGCTCTGTAACCATCCTGGTTTTGTCTTTGTTGCTGAGCCCCTTCAGGGCCATATCAGCTAAAATAGAGGGTGTAAAGAAATAGTTGCTTTTTGGCGGGTAGCCAATCATCCCATGTTGTTTTAATAAAAATATTGCTTCAGTAACTTCAAGCTTCATATCGCCCTTAAAGAGCAAAAAGAAAAAGTCTAGTTTGACTTCTTGATAGGGACACAATAAGGCACAGTAGCCTAAAAAGCGAAATGCGAACTCATCCTGCTCAATAACATTAATATCAACATTCGATTGAAATTTTACCGTATGCTGTCTTGAACCTGTCTGATAGGTTATTAGAGTGGCCAATTCCTGTAATCGCAAAGGATGACACTGAGCCCTACGGGCTAATTGTCTATTGTCTTCTCTCTCACTCTGTCTATTATTTCTTTTGTACCATTGTTCTAGCCAAGAAATCGCTTGATCTACAGTAAATGGTTTAAGTTCACAATGGCGATCGTTATAACCCCATGTTATTCCATTCCGTGAAGTAATGAGAATAGTTATGGCTGAGTTATTAAATTTTAGGTAGGGCTCTATGCTGAGATAATCTTCTACACCATCGAAAACGAATAATGCTTCACCATAGGATATAATTTTTTGATAGGCAAGCGTGATCATATCAGCTAATGACAATTCTTCAGGCAGTTTCAATCCTAAACCAGCACATAAATAGACCCACTGGGATTCTAGTGAGTCTAAATTGTTATCAGTGATATTTAACCAAACAACGGATTGAAAGCGAGAATTTTCGTAGTGAGCATGGGCAAATTGCATGGCGATGTGGGTTTTGCCAACACCACGTTCGCCACAGAGTCTTAATACAGGAGTAAAATTACGATTTTCAGCCTGGGCTTGCATTTTGGTTTCTAGTTCGTGCATTACCTCAGGGCGCATAATCATTGGACTTTGAGAGTCGGGAAGCTGCCATTTGCCTCTAACGATTTCAAATAGATTTTTTTCAAAAGGCATTTCTTGACGAATAATAATGAGCGATTTCAAACGAACTCGCCCACTGAAGGTAATGGGGACAGTTGTTTCTTGCATGTTCTCTTTCCTTGCGGAGTAGGAAAATAGTATACTTCATTTCACTTTAAGGTGTTAATACAACCACCATTAAATTCTATATAAGCCACAGAACACGACAAAGGAGTTCTATGCAAGAATCTCAGCTAAATCACTCTTGCGCTGTTATGACACAACTAAGTCAATTAAGGCAAGTTCTAGTGGGCATGGATATCGGCGGGCCTAATATAGCTATAGCGCTTCAGTATTTGGACACCATAGCTACTTTGCGCGTTGATAAATCGAATGCTAATCAAATTATTAATATTCTAATGGAACTAATAGATGCACTGAGCAAATCCAATAATCCTCACCGAAACAAATGGTGTTTAGAGCTCGATAGCTTCTGTTTTCGCCTCAGTATTCCACGTGGAGAATTTCGATATTCAAAGCACGAAATATACCGAAAATTGCGAGCAGAACAATTGGCTTTGATATGGCCAGATACCGATGCAATAACTCCCGCTCAACAGAGTATGTTAAGCCTATTAACCCAGGTTGAACAATTATTTAGATCAGCACAGCCTCAAAGGCCTAGAATAATGATTGAATTTCGATTGCCAACCCTCGATACAGATCCCAGTGATCGATGGATAGTCACTTTTTTATACGATTTGATAAGTCATTTAGAATTAGCCGGTATCCAAACATTGGTCTGGCGCCAAAGTTCAAAAGCATTTTACTCGAAGGTAAAATTCGATTTATTGCGCGGGAGGTATCAAGATATCGATCTTAGTGCCGAGTTAGGTTGTCATTGTATATTTACAGTACCATCTCAATTGAGCAAGCAAGATTTTCAATTCAAAGAATCGGGTTATCTCAATACACTTAAACTATTGATAAGAAAATTTTATGATGCTGGGCAACAAGATGAAGCTTATGTGAAACTTTGGGAAAATCACAGCACCATAAGCGCCTCTTTACCTGCTAAAATATCTCAGTTCAGCCCTGACAGGTGTGGATTAATAGCAATAGTGGAGCCCCGGTTAGCTAAGTTAGATCTGCTTTCGGCGCCTTATAATTGTTCACTACCGATTGCCCCAGGCACGCAGCATTTGCTTGTGACAAAAACAGATCCTATAGAGGGCTCAGAAGTAACAGCTTTGCCCGGAGCAGATATTCAAATTAATAGCGTTTATGCGAACGTTCTACGAAAAGAGTAAAACAGGCATCTTTTGACAAACACAGAAAAATTTGGGAGGATAAAAAATACAACAGGATAGTACATACGAACATATAGGATTTGCATTATGAATGAAGGCACTGAATTCCCTACATGGCTCAGCGAAATGGTTGTTCGACTTAAACAATCCCACTTAACTCTTTCCATTGATAATTTTGGTCAACTCAACCTCTCTGATCCCCTTAAGGGATTTCTAATTGATATTCTTAATCGCACGGACAAAGATATATACCTAGACTCTAATACTCAATTTTTAGAAGAGATAAAACAGTTAGGACCCAAAGAAATCGAGCTAATCACCAGCGTGGTTGAAATTGTTCTGCAACCAATCAATGACAAGCAAAAAGTCGTTCATCAAACAGTTCATCATCAATATCATTTTTATGCACAACCGCCTTCGACAGTTGCACCGCCAACGCCTTCCCAAGATTTGTCGGCAGCCAAAACTTCTACTTTTTTTGGGCAGCCTCATCCTGAATCACGAACGACCAAAGCTACATCTCCTGCTTCTAATACGGCCCCTTTATTTAATATTCAAGGTTCCACGCTGGAAGTGCAAAATTTTACTGTGAGCGCGCCTCAAGGTGCACAGGCTCTTAATGCTACAGCTGATTCTGTTATTAAAGTTCAAAACCTTCAGGCGTACATAAATTAAGTCTTGGAGGCAGGCATGCAAATTTGCATTCAGCTCACCTAACCTATGAATGAATTCATCAACCTTAATCTCTAAATTGACATCATCAGCCACGCGCCTGCTAATTTTCTTTACAGATCACTTGCCGGATGTGCAAACTTGCATGCCTGACCCCAAAATTGGTTAGGCACTAAAGTGAAAGGTGTATTGGTCAATATTTTTGGTGGAATAGTTCGTTGTGATTTAATCGCAGAAGAAATTATTAGTGCCGTTGCTGAAGTTGGCATTAGTGTGCCCGTTGTTGTTCGTTTGGAAGGCAATAATGCTGATTTAGGTTCTAAAAAATTAGCCGAATGATTGTTAGTTATGAGTACTTTATTGACAATATTTTCAGATAGGATTCACCCCTCGGTGTTCGCAGCTTAACAACGTCACCGACTTCTGCTTTTAACAGCGCCTTGGCAACTGGCGAATCGAAGCAGATCTTGCCCTTTTTTAAATCCGCTTCATCCATACCAACTAATTTCACTGTTATTTTAGATCCATTCTCTTCTGCATAAGTTACGGTGGCGCCGAAAAAAACTTGAGTGAGACTTTTTTGTAAAGCAGGATCAACGACAATCGCGCTGTCTATTCTCTTCATCAAATAGCGCAAACGTCTATCAATTTCACGTAATCGTTTTTTACCATAAATATAATCGCCATTTTCCGACCGATCACCATTGCCGGCAGCCCAGCTGACAATCTCAACAACCTTTGGCCGTTCTCCATATCTCAGACGTTGCAACTCATCTTGTAATTCGGCTAAACCGACGGGCGTCACATAGTTTTTGCCAGTGCTAGGTGGAATTTCAGATTCTTCTGGCTCGTCATCAGTATCTGTAGTGAAGGCTTTACTCATATTAATGATTTTGTCATAGATTGGATTCGTTGACTATGGTCTTGGGGTCAGGCATGCAAATTTGCATGCCTGACCCCCTTTATTTAAGTCGATATAACCAGTTTAAACATATAGGGGTAAAAATAGTAGTGATGGTAATCACTAAAATCATAGCAGCATAAATATCGTCTTTGAAAATTCCGGCTGTTAAACCTACATTAGCAAAAATTAAACCGACTTCCCCTCTGGGTACCATTGATGTTCCAATAATCAATTTTTCAACGACGCTCATTTTCTTTATAAATATTCCAGATAATATTTTTCCTAGAATTGCAACAAGGAGCAATAGACCGGTTAATTCCCAGATATATGCCGAAAAAAAATAGGAATTTCGAAAATTCAACGATAAGCCGACGCTAACGAAAAAAATAGGCGTAAATAAATGAATAATGGGTTTCATTTGCTTTTCAATGCGTTCGCTGAATTCAGGTGTATGGTGTAAGGATGCTCGCTTTGGGAAAAAGGACTGGCGAGAGATGGCTAATCCAGCCGCGAAACCACCTAACAGTTCTGGTGCTCCTAATGCGTGTGCTATCCAAGCAAATAATAAAATAAATGATACCACTGTGGTAGGAAGTAAACCTGGGAGTTCACTTCTTTGATCCCATTTTCGAATTACAGACGAAACAAATTTTGCTGCTAATGGGGCTGTGGTAAAAAAGATAATGATAAAAAGCATTAATTTTCCGGAATTCCACCAGCTTATCTCACCGTTTGTCGCGTAATCAAATAGGAAGGCTAATAATATAATGCCGATGATATCATCCAATACGGCTGCCCCAATAATGATATGTGCTTCTGAGGTGTTTTCTCGTTTCAAATCTCTTAATACGCGTAAGGTAATACCGATACTGGTAGCTGTTAATGTGCTGGCGATAAAAGATGACGACAATAGGGAGAAAGAAAAATAGTGATAACTTATCCAAAAGCCTAGTAAAAAGGGTAGTATCACACCGACTAAAGCAACACTTAAGGCATTTTTTCCTGCTGAAGTGAGTTGACCTAAATCGGTTTCAATTCCTACTTCAAATAGTAATAAAATAATTCCGAGTTGAGCCATGAATAGTATAGGGTCACTGAGAGTGATCCAGCCAAATACGCTAGGTCCAATGATTATACCAGCTGTCATTTCTCCGATAACAGCAGGGATACGAATATAGCTCGCGATCTCGCCCAAAATTCTTGCAGAGAGCAAGATAACAACTAACTGTAATAGTAATATATGTAAATTCATATGTTTGCCTAAGAGTCGTATATGTTCATTCTCATAGAACGATGATTAATCGTTTTACGCTATGTCTATTATACTATATAAATGAAAATAGGGTCAGGCATGCAAATTTGCATGCCGACCCCATTAGGAACATAATCAAGAAAGATAATAGTCTAAAGTCTCTTTCAGAGCAGTTTGCATATCAATTTTCGGGGCCCAGGCGAGTTTTTGTTTGGCATTGTGGATGGCGGGGACGCGGGCGGAGACGTCTTGGTATCCGGCGCCGTAGTGCTCGGTGGCGGAGATAGAGGTGATTTTAACTTCATCGGCTTTGGCTTGGTACTTTGGATATTGTTTGGCTAGAGCGAGAATATTGTCTGCGAGTTCTGCAATTGAAAAGTCGTTGTTAGGATTGCCGATGTTGAAAATTTCATTGTCTGCGCAGCCGTTTTTGTTTTCAATAATCGTCATGAGTGCATCAATTCCATCATCAATGTAAGTAAAACAGCGACGTTGTTGTCCACCATCAACGAGCTCAATATTTTCTCCACGAACAATTTGACTTAAAAATTTTGAGACAACGCGAGATTGATTCGCATTTTTTTCGAAGACATTATCAAGTCGTGGGCCAATCCAATTGAAAGGTCTAAAGAGCGTGTAGGGCAGACCGTGATGATTGCCGTAAGCATAAATAATGCGATCGAGCATTTGTTTTGAGCATGAATAAATCCAACGTTCTTTGTGAATAGGCCCTAATACAAAATGTGTATTCTGTTCGTCAAATTCTGAATCGGTTGCCATTCCATATACTTCAGAGGTAGAGGGGAAAATAAGACGTGTTTTATGTGTTAAACAGCGTTTAACAATATCGAGGTTGGCTTCAAAATCAAGTTCAAATACTCGGATTGGGTTTTGCACGTAAACCAGTGGGTTAGCGATAGCGGCGAGTGGTAATACCACGTCAGCCATTGGGATATGATGCTCAAGCCAATCATGCGATTTTGTTATATCACCTAAAGTGAAATGAAATCGTTCATGTTTGATTAATTCATTTAAATTGTGATCAGCGATGTCGAGCGCATAAATATGCCAATCTGTATTTTCAATAATTCTATGGGCAAGGTGGCTACCAATAAATCCATTACATCCTAAGATTACAATATTACGCGTCATTAGAGATGGTTTCCTGTTGTGATTGTTGAGCATTTTCTGGAAATGCGTGATGTTCGGATTTGATTACAAAACGTGGACGTTTTAGTACTTCTTGATAGATACGTCCAATGTATTCTCCGAGAATTCCGAGGCCGAGTAGGATTAATCCTGCCAGGAAAAACAGAATTGCGAATAAAGTAAACATTCCTTCAGCTTCTGGACCGACAATAATTCTTCGCATAAACATGTAGAACACTAATATTCCACTACCTGCTGAAACTAAAATACCAATCAAGGTAAAAACTTGTAGCGGAACTAAAGAAAACCCAGTGATTAAATCGAAGTTATAGCGAATTAACTTATACAAGTTATAACTTGTGGTGCCTTCTTGACGAGCTTCGTGTGAGACGCCGACTTCTGCGGGATTGTGCGCGAAAGTTAGAGCGAGAGCCGGGATAAATGTAGAGCATTCACCACTAGCCACCATGACATCCACGATATTGCGGCGATAAGCTCGCAACATACAACCTTCATCTTTCATGGGAATACGTGGTGTAATTTTTGCCCTGATGATGTTGTGGCATTTTGACAAAAACTTTCGCCAGATTCGATCTTGGCGATCTTGGCGATATCCACCCACCACATCGTGCCCTTCTTCCATTTTCGAGACTAATTTAGGAATATCTTCAGGCGGATTTTGTAAGTCAGCATCCATTGTAACGATAATTTCGCCGCGGACGCGTTCTAATCCAGCCATAATGGCCATGTGTTGTCCGTAATTTCCATTAAAATGAATAATACGAATTTGATGAGGTCGACGGAGTCGCAGTTCATTTAAAATTTCTTCAGTTTTATCTTTGCTACCATCATTAATTAAAAGAATTTCAAAAGGCTTTCCTATTTTGTCCATGACGGGAATTAAACGTTTATAGAGTGATTCAAGTACTTCTTGTTCATTGTGAACAGGAATTACAATACTGATGTAAGGTAAGCTCATATTGTCTCCAGAGTTGTAAGGTTTGAGTAATCGAGGATTTTAGCGATTGTGTGAATTACACGGTTTTGCTCTTCGTCAGTCATCGTTGGAAATAACGGTAAACTGACAATACGATTAGCGACATCTTCAGCAAAAGGAAAATCTCCTTCTTTAAATCCAAATGTATTTTTGTAATACGGATGCAAGTGTATTGCAGCATAGTGCAATCCAGTTCCGATGTTTTCATCTTTCATGTGTTGCATAAAAGTATCACGGTCCATGCCTGCTGCCTCAGGATTAATGAGAGGTGCAAATAAATGCCAGGCATGACGATGATCGTAGTGAGGAGATTGTTGTAATTGCCATTGTGGCCAATTTGAAAAAGCTTTTATATATCTCTTTGCAAGAGTCGTTCTTCTTTCAATGAAATGTTCCAGTGATTTGAGTTGGTGCAATCCGAGTGCGGCCTGTAAATCCATCATGTTATATTTAAATCCTGGTGCAATCACTTCATAATGTTGAGTCCCTTTTTTGGTGAAGCGATCGAATGCGGGCTTACTAATTCCATGAAATCGTAAGCAACTGATGCGTTCTGCCCATTCTGAATTGCTACACGTGACAAGACCGCCTTCGCCTGTTGTCATATTTTTATTAGGATGAAAACTAAATACTTGTAGATGACCAAAACTTCCCAGTGCCTTTCCTTTATAATGCGCTCCGATTGCATGCGCACAATCTTCAATCACAGTCAGTTGATGTTTTTCGGCAATGGCATAAAGCGCATCACAATCAACAGGTAATCCCGTAAAATGAACCGGAACGATTCCACGAGTGCGAGGAGTGATTGCATTTTCAATTTTTGTAATATCAATATTATAGGTGCGTGGATCTATGTCAACGAGCACTGGTTTTCCACCTGCATGCACGATGGTGTTTAATGTTGCAACGAAAGTGAAGGGCGTTGTGATCACTTCATCACCTGGCTGTAAATTTAAACACAATAATGCAAGGTGTAATCCTGCGGTGCCGGAATTAAGGCAGAGCGCGTGTGGTGCGTTTAAATAAGTCGCCAGATCTTGTTCGAATTGTTGTGTTCGTGGGCCTGTGGTAATCCAACCTGATTTTAAACAAGCGACAACTTCATCAATTGTTTCTTGATCAATAGCCGGTTTTGCAAACGGTAAAAAACTGTCACTCATTGTTAACTCCTCGCGACCATGAATACGCCCATCAAAATAACGAAAATTCCGCCAATGCGTAACGCAGAGAGTGGTTCGTTGAATAATAAATAAGCCGCAATTGCATTGATAATATAACCAAGGCTTACCATCGGGTAAGCGAGACTCACATCAACGCGTGAAAGTACCATCATCCAAACTAATACACTGATAACATAAGCAGCGAGTCCTAGCAAAATAGGAATATTACTGGCGACTTGTAATCCAATCGGTATGGCATTACTTAACTGAAATTCAAATTCTCCAATTCGTGTCATTCCTGCTTTAAGAAGTAATTGCGCGGCTGCATTGAGTAATACGCCGATCAAAATCAGAGAAAATACAGTTAACTTCAACTTATCAACTCCTCGTTAGTGAATTTGTTGAGTGAGAGTTTTTACCCGGCTGAATATTGCTCACTAGAACATTATTTTCGTTGTGAGATATTTCGTGCAATTGTTCAGGATGATTTTTCACCACGCTATGATACTCATCCAAGCTCATTATCATAAACTGTCGCTCCGGCTTTGACCAGCTTGACCAAAATTCTTTGTCATTCATCCAGATTCCTGTCAGATCCGTGTGTTCAAGCCCAAACCAAATCTCACCGTAGAAATCTACCATGATTACTCGACGGCCCAAATAGACCGGTAAATCCTGGAAATGATTGTGATAGGAGTATACGGTGTCATTTTTATTCAATAAGGGTTTAAGGACAACCGCTAAATCTTTTATAGAGCGTGTGTCAGTAGGCGGGTAGCTAAAATTAAACGACATGAAAAACAAGCTCGTTGAAAGGCTTAAAGTGATTAATGTTGTGAGCCAGGTGCTTTTCCAGGCTGCGATTAGGGTAACGATCATACTGAATATTAGTAATCCAGACGTAACATAAAGGCTGGGGTGAGAAAAATTGAGCGCAAAACTGCCGATGATTAATGTGAGTATGGAAAGTAAGGCGGTGATTGCAAGGCTTACACGAACTCCCCAATGTTTTGGATTGTCCAAACTCCATTCAACATAGTGTCCTAATAGCATACTTAATGGAAAATAAATGGGTAAAACGTATGGTATTAACTGTGATTTTGAAATCCAAAAGAAAAGAAATATGAGAACTGACCAAACAAATAAGAATAAGGAAGTTTTAGATACTTCACGAAATGCGTGCGAGATTGCCGGAATAATTAATCCTGTCCAGGGAAACATTCCACCCAGTAGCACAGCGGGAAGAAACCAAAATGATTGAGAACGTTTTTGAGCATCGGTGAAATAGCGCAAAAATTGTTGATCGATAAAATAATAGTTAAAAAACTCAGGATTTTTAAGTTGAACAAGAATATGCCACGGTGCCGTAATGATGGCTAATAATAGAAAACCACGAGGAATGCAGTATGTTTTAATTTCTCGCCACTGACCAGTCAACAAAATCCACGTAAAAATAATCATGCAAGGAAAAATTATTCCGATCAAGCCTTTAGTCAGTGTAGCCAGTGCAGCAAAAAAATACATGGCCCACATGTAGCGACTACGTTGAGCTCCTGCAGGATGCTGATTGCCTAATATAAAACAGCAAAATGTCGCAGTGAGGAAGACAGATAAGCTCATATCCAAAGTTACCATATGAGCCATGGTAGAGTAGAGTCCGAACGTTCCTAGCAACATTGCCGATAAAAGTCCCGTTCGGCGTGAATAGAGCTTTCTTGCTGTGCAATAAACCAGTAAAACGCCCAATAATCCCATCAAGGCATTAGGTATACGAATAGACCATTCGTTGATTCCGAAAGCGTGATAACTTGCTGCTTGCATCCAGTAGAAAAAAGGCGGTTTTTCGAAGTATTTGACGCCGTTAATGCGAGGAGTGGTGTAATCACCTGTGCTGACCATCTCGCGCGGTATTTCAGCGTATCGACCTTCATCTGGGACTGTCAGCGGTCGGGTCCCTAGAAACGCCCCAAACAGGACCGCAAAGGCCAATGTCAGTACCAGGATGTCTTGCCACCATGTCTTTCTCGATGTTGTGATGCTAAGACCTAGAGAATCAGGCTGGTGGAGAGGAGTGGCTTTACTGAGCATATCTTGTTTTACCGTACTATCGAGTAGGTAGTGATTCTAGCGGTTGTTGTGTGGGACAGCAACTGCAAGTTTGAGGGGCTAATCTTAGTTTGCGCTACAGTGTAGTATCAAGAACTATTTCCTGTTATAGATATCCAATCATGAACCAGAATATCTCTTATGCTTCCCATGTGATCTTTTGACTATCGCTAGGGATTTAATTTTTTATCAGAATCTATATTTTTCCATAGAGGGCCATCACAACCATCACTTTTACAGACATAGGTAGTTTTTTTAAAAAATAAGCAGTATGAATTATTAGTGGATCGTTTTATTCCTCGATTATTAATAAGGTTTTCGTTTAAATGCTCAAACACCACTTGTCGAGTTAAATAATTTAAAGATAGTAGCCTTACCATGTCACTATCATTAAGAAAACTGAGGATGCGACCGAAAATGTCTTTATTAAAAAACAATTTTACAAGAGGGCTGGTTTGATAACTGCAATACATCAGTGAGCTGATATACGCTAGTGTGATGATTGTTTCTGATTGTTCCGCGGTAAGTGGCCTTGAACTTATTTTTATAAGCCATTCAGTAAGATTTATCTTTGTGTTTTTGTTGTAGATATCTTCTTCGCTTGAATTAAATGTGGCCGATTCCCGGGGTTTTTGAAGAGTCTGATAATCTTCTTCTATGTGATTACTTAGTGCACGAATTTGATGGTTTTTATGATTATTTTTTATTTCTGTGATGCGATCAATAAACGACATGTTAGATTGATCAGATGTTCGATAATCAGTAGGTGTTTTCACGTGATTAATTTCCCATAGTAGCTGAGAGGCGATCCATTTGAATCCACTGAATGGGGGACGCTCACTGTCCAGAGGTAAGTAAAAACACATTTCCATGTTAGAAAGAAAACGGGGTAGCTCAGCGCTATGTACAAGAGAGGGTTGCCGTTCATATTGACTATGATAAAAGTGTAGAAGTTTGGAATACAAAAATTCCAAACAGTGATTTTTTGTGTGCAACGAATTAAGTAATATCATGAAGAAACAGTAGAGATGGTCAGTTGCCCTTTCAGCCATATAAGCATCAAGGTTTTCAGCAGTTACCTTACGTTCTATATTCTGGATACTATAGAGTATAAGCTGAATAATACTAGGTTCCTGGCTTGCACTTGCGTGCAAAAACATAAAGATAGATACCATTTCCAATGGAGTGATTTTATCGTATTTTAAATACGTATGCTCAATCAAGCTGATGAGTGCTTTAGCTTGTGCTTTATAGAGACATATCTGTGAATTCATGAGAGCGTTGGCCAGCGCGCGATTGATAATAGCATGTCGATGCTTGATCTTGACATCGTCCTCTTCGTAAGAGTCACAATCATCTTCGTACGTTTTTTCCACATATAGTAATAAATCAATAATAGCATTAATATTTAATGCTTCATCCATGAAATCATTAGAAAGAGCCCGGTAAAAAGATTGCTTAAGTTTAGGATATATTTTGAAATTTGCAATTTCTTCCATCATAACTGCCACAGGTGTGTCCGGTACTTGGGGGTGAAGTAATTTAAGCACCTCTGAAGCGGGTTTTCTTAATTTTTCCTCGGAAAAGAAATATTCATCATGCATTATACGTTTTAGTATTTCTCGTTGCATATCAGTCGCTTCACTAATGAGTCGTTCTTTATCGATTAAAGAAGAAGCTAACCATTCGCTCATTTCAGCTTTCGTCAAATTATGAAGATTGATCAGTGCAAAAGATATGGGTTTTTCTTTAGTTATTTCATCGAGTAATGGATGAACTCTTGGAAGAAGAGACTGGTATTCACTCCATAAGCATGGTTTATTAACATTGTTTTTTTGCGCATTAGCAAGATGTATCGCTCCTAGAATGGAAAGCCCATTATCAGAAAGCGATGAGATTGGGCTTTCAGCAGATTGAACCCAATAATTATTTAATGCTCCTACCGTATGCCTCTCAAATAAAAGATACTCTTCTTCCTTTTGATAGACTCGCCACATGATTTGACCTGCGTTATCTTTGCAGGAGCAGATTAGTGTAAGAGCGGGTGGGGCTACATCGGCTTCTTTGAAGAAAGTGTTTTTATCTAAGCTTTCCAATAAACAATTAATGGCTTTCGGTGGCATCCCCTTCTTGTCATCAACTTTTAGACGACGAAGCAGCATGATCTTCTGGTGTTCGCTTAATTTTATAAAACAAGCAGTATATAATTTAAAGAATCCATTGTTCTCCTGATCTTGATCGGGATTTTTTTCAACATATTGCTGAAATTCATTAGTCGGTAAGAATGTCTTATTTTTCTCAACGATATAACACGCGATTGCATCGATAAGGTTCTCATGAAGATTTATATCGGGTTTTCGTCGTAAAGCAAGCGATAGAGCTTTGAACCTATCTTCCAATAATAATCTTATTTCTTTTGGATAGCTTTGGAATGGAATTATGAGCCTGCTAAAGATAAGCTGATAATATTCTAGAATATATTCACTCAATTCATACGTATCCTCAGATGGATGATAGCAAAAAATGCGGTCGAAAACGACTTCGATCAGCCGCCCAAGGTCTTTAACTTTGATTTGGTCACCAAGTGGAATTAACAGTTCACTCAGTGCATCATGAGCGCAAAGGTAACGTATATGCCTAGGATCAGGCTTATCTCTTTGATCGTCTTGATCAGCGAGGTCAAAAAGTTTTTTTATAATTTCATCCCAATGAGATTGAGAAAATAAATAATAAATATCAATGAGTTCACGGCCACAACCAATGAAAAATTGAAGGGCGATATATTGGTATGAGAAGAGCGGTGATATGAGTCCATTCAGCATCATTGGGACAAGATTAAAAAGCTGCTTTGGATCAAGATCTGACCATAAATTTGTTACAACAGGCGTAAATTCATCAATCAGCTCTTCAGTGTCTTTTGGCAGGGGTTGGTAATACTGATCATAAAGTTTTATGACACGCTCCATCGTTTCAATGGTATTCGATTTAATCGAATTCAGATGAGAATCAACCTCCTTGTTAAAGGTGGCTAGATCATCACTAACCGCTGTACCATTATGCTCAATTTGCATCGTGTTTTTTTCAGTTTCTTCGTTCATATTAATACCCTGTTGATGGTTGGATAGTGATGCAAGTAGCTGGAAACCCACTATGATCATGTGAAATTAATTATCTTCGAACACTATATCATATTTTTTTTATGATACAATCGCATGTAATGGGGGAATTGACTCATAAAAAAATGTTACCGAAACATTATGGGTATGGCGGACCCATATAAATGGATGGTGCCCAGGGCCAGGTTAAGTGGCCGTTGGTAACCGAATATTGCACACCTTAACTGATATAAACAAAAGTATGACCTACTAATCGTCAAAGCAGGAGCGATATTGTACCTCGATGGTTATTTATTACGAACAGTAAAGTGAACTTCACCGTATTCATTCCAAATACGTGAAGCATTTTTAATATCTATGGGTGTGTCTACTATAAGTCCATCAGTTGTGGAAATGATTTCCCCATGAGCATGACAGCCATAGACTAACCAGCATTGACTTTGCCATGCACGAACCGAAAATGTATCAGATCCGCATTTGTAAGTTAGGGTTACATCAGGTCCAGTAGCAAAACCTTCTGATAAAATAAAGGTGGCTGTTTCGTGTTTGTCCATTTGATAAGGAAAGGTAGTACCTTCAAGTAATTTACCATAAGGATGATAGACATTGAGCCTAGAACAATCACTGTTTGTTTGAGTCGATATTGACACATGCAGAGTCTGGTAGGGGTGAAATCTGTTTAAATTATAGTCACTATTTTTAACGGCATAACTTGAACAATTTAACAGTAAGCCAATACATAGGCACAGTAATTTTGTTAGTGTAGTCATCAGATAAATCCTTTTTTCATTAATGCGAGAATACTATCATCCTGAGGAGCGGTCGGTCAAATTACATAGTATGACACCAGTATGCCCATAACTACTTACTATAGTAGATATCGTATAATGGGCGTGAAGCAAATTTGGAGTACGTATGTTGAGAAAGGTAGGTGCGGATTGAGGATTTGGGAATGTCTAATGTTCTTGAGAGATCGACGGTGTAGTTGGGAGTGCGGACTTTTTGGCCGAAGTGGTCGACTTCATAGGGGCAGTAAGCGAGGTAGTCGCCGGGTTTTAGTTTGTCGAGAAAGAGGTAGCCAACTGAGAAAGTGCCGAAGTAAATAAATGTACTGTCAGATGTGTCGATGGCCTGTAGGTCTTTTTGAAGCGATGAGAGTATGGGTATCCATTTGGGTTCGATATAGAGGTGATTTAATGGGCCCTTAACGTGGTATTGCTGATGAGTGGTATAGATTTTGAGTCCTCTTATGTCGTCTCCGTAGAGGTAGCAAAGCTGAAAGTAGCAGAGTAGGGAAATAAAAAAGAGTATAAAGATTTTTGGGATTGATGATTGGTTTTCATTGATCTTTTCTAAAGCTAAACAATAGAAGATTACACTCGACAATACTGCTGGAAAAAAGCCAATAATAAAATTCAATTCTAGATTATAACTGGAAATACTTGTGAGAAGTCCTGCTGCAAAGGAAGGAATCCAGATAGAGAAAAAGATGTTTTTCGCTACACTATTCTGCTTCAGATAAATAAAGAAAATAATAACTCCGGTAAGTCCTAAGCCAGTTAGGTAATAAAATATTCCCGTGAAAGAAGGGTGTAATACTTGGATAAAAAATAAAGGTACGATGAGCATAATGAGAAATATACTATTTTGGATAGTGCGAGAGTTTTTAAAATGGTATGCCATTTTGAGTAATATTACCGCGAGTGTGAAATGAATTGCGTATCGTTTAATGAGATTCGAGATAACTATAAGGGTTTTTCCGATGAAGCTATGCTGATGTGCTGAAAAGTGAGCTAGATTTTTGTTGAATTCTAGGGCATTCATGAGGTCTGCGAGCTGAATTGAGTAGAATGCGAAGATCAGCCAGGCCATCAGTGTTGCAGTGAAAAGGTACACCGCCGTTTGCGATAGATAAAAGGTTTTTTTATTGTTGATGAAAAATCCACCGATGGTGTTGAGCAATACGACTAGGAGAAGAAAGGTGGGGTAACTTAAACATAACATAACATTTAAAAGAGCAAAAAGAAGGTAATCTAAGGTTGAATTATTTGAGCTAAAAATAAAATTATACAGCTGAAAGATAAGAGCCGACCAAAGCAATGTGACAAGGGTATCGTAGTGAAAATTATTAATGCCGAAGGGATGAAAAATAATGATTGATATTGCTATAACCGAAGCAAGGATATCGGGAAGATATTTTCGGGTTGCAAGATACGTGTACAGCCCCACCAAAATACTGAAAAATAAATAAGCATGCCTCAAAAAAAGTATGAGATCATCTTTCCCGTTATGGATTATAATACTGAGCTTAACGAATGGAGCAACGAAAAAACCTAATCCAATATAGGGCGATAAATCATCGATAAAGGGCTTTTGGCCTTGAAGAAAGCGAAGAGCGATAGCGATAGGGAGGCTTTCATCCGTTATTGGGGCTGAAAAGAAACATAGTAAGAAGAGCGCTATAAATATGCCCGATAAGGCCAGAGAAGGAATTAATTTTTCGATCATATGAACTATCCCAGAATCCTACAAATAATGGACTATAAGGTCCTATCGCAATGATGTCAAAAAAGCTCTTAAAAAACGCGGGTAATCTTTCTTGACAGGTTGAGAGAGGGGGATAGATAATCGTTGTCTAATGATCACTCTCTATAAGGTTGTAGCCTAATGAAAGCAGTTATTTTGGCAGGTGGATTCGGGACTCGCATTAGCGAGGAGACTTTACTGAAGCCTAAGCCCATGATCGAGGTTGGTGGAAAGCCAATTCTTTGGCATATCATGAAGATTTATTCTGCTCATGGTATTCACGATTTTATTATTTGTCTTGGCTATAAAGGTTATTTGATTAAAGAATATTTTGCCAATTATTTTTTGCATATGTCAGATGTTACATTTGATATGAAACAAAATAAGATGGAAGTCCATCAAAAATTTGTTGAGCCATGGCGTGTGACTTTAGTTGATACCGGTGAGCAGACGATGACTGGAGGTCGACTTAAGCGAGTGCAGCAGTTTGTGGAAGATGATGATTTTTGTTTTACCTATGGCGATGGTGTGAGTAATTTGGATATTACACAATTGATTGCTCAGCATCGAGCTGAAGGTGTTTGTGCAACTGTCACAGCGGTAAAGCCAGCGGGTCGTTTTGGAGCGATGGATCTTTTAGGAAATAAAGTCCAGAATTTTCAAGAGAAGCCAAAAGGTGATGGTGGTTGGATCAATGGAGGATTTTTTGTTCTTTCGCCAAAAGTTTTTAATTATATAGAAAATGATAATACAATATGGGAACAAGAACCCATGGCAAAATTATGTGATGAAAATCAAATGTCTGCTTTTTTGCATGATGGATTTTGGCAACCGATGGATACTCTTCGTGAAAAAAATTATCTTGAAGAACTCTGGCAATCGAATGCAGCACCATGGAAAATTTGGTAATGAATCAATTATTTTGGAAAAATAAGAAAGTTTTTTTAACCGGACATACCGGTTTTAAAGGAAGTTGGCTCTCATTGTGGTTGCATGAATTAGGTGCGAAAGTCATGGGTTATGCTTTAAAACCGAATACATCTCTGAGCTTATTTGAACTCGCTGATGTCAAAAAAACGTTGATTCATGTTGAAGCCGATATTACAGATTATGCTTTACTTAGAAAACAGTTGGTAGAATTTCAGCCTGATATTATTTTACATTTGGCAGCTCAAGCATTAGTGAAAGAATCATACAAAGATCCTGTGATGACATTTAATACGAATGTGATGGGAACAGTAAATTTGTTGGATGCGGCTCGTTTTTGTGACAGTGTCAAAGTCATACTGAATGTCACTTCTGATAAATGTTATGAAAACAAAGAAAAAAACATCAGCTATGATGAACAAGATCCTATGGGTGGATATGATCCGTATAGCAGCAGTAAAGGTTGTTCTGAATTAGTGACAGCCGCCTATCGTCGAAGTTTTTTTCCCTCTATTGCAGTGGCTACTGCGCGTGCTGGAAATGTGATTGGAGGAGGCGATTGGGCTGTTGATCGATTAGTTCCTGATTTAGTGCGAGCAATAGCTTCAAATAACCCTTTGCTTTTGCGCTACCCGAACGCCATTCGACCTTGGCAACATGTTCTAGAACCTTTGCGTGGTTACTTGACGCTGATAGAGAAAGCGTGGCATGACCCTCAAAACTATTCTCAGGCATGGAATTTTGGTCCGCGAGAATCGGATCATAAAACAGTTCAATGGTTTGTTGAGTCATTTTTGAAAGAATGGTCTTCTGATATTGGGTATCATGTAGAAAAAAATCGTACGGATCATGAAGCGGCGATTTTGAAATTAGATATTTCAAAAGCAGTTAAGATGCTTAAGTGGAGGCCGACATTGACACTGGATCAGGCTGTGCAGTGGACAGTGGATTGGTATAAACACAGTCATGATCTTACCAATGTTCGAGATATTGTTGTTAATCAAATTCACAATTATCAGGAAATTACAGTATGAGTTCTTCAATTAAACACGTTTCATACGGAAAAGCCGTGTGGGGGCAAGATGAAATTGATGCGGTAACGCATGTATTACAAACATCTACACAAATGGGTAAGCATGTTGCTGAAATGGAAGAAAAAGTCGCCCAATTATTTTCAAAGCGCTATGGCATTATGGTAAATTCAGGATCCTCGGCAAATTATTTAGCGGTTGAAATTTTAGATTTACCTAAAGGGTCTGAAGTGATTACACCGATTTTAACTTTTTCGACAACAGTAGCGCCACTTGTTAAAAATGGGTTGGTTCCAGTATTTATTGATGTGGAACCTGCGTCGTATAATATCGATGCTGCCAAAATTGAAGAAATGATTACTTCTAAAACAAGAGTGATGATGATTCCGAATTTATTAGGGAATTTAACAGATTGGATAAAAATACGACACATTGCTGATCAGCATAATTTGATTGTGATTGAAGACTCTGCCGATACACTGGGCGCAACGATTAATGATCAATCCACAGGAATTTATTCGGATATTAGCACAACCAGTTTTTATGGCTCACATGTAATTACATGTGGAGGTAATGGCGGAATGTTATGTGTCAATTCTGTTGAATTGGCAGATCGCGCTAAATTATTACGGAGTTGGGGACGTAGTTCTTCTCTATTTGTTGAATCAGAGGCGATAGAAAATCGCTTTAATGTGAATGTGGATGGTATCCCTTATGACGCAAAATTCGTGTTTGAAGCGTTAGGTTATAATTTAGAGCCATCTGAAATGGGTGCTGCATTTGGTTTGGTACAGCTCCGAAAGTTGCAACAAAATGTCGAATTGCGGGAAGGTTTTTTTGCTGAACATCTTGCATTTTTTAAACAATATGATGAGTGGTTTATTTTGCCAGAACAACGACAAAACTCTCGCACTGGTTGGCTGGCCTTTCCATTGATTGTAAGAGACACAGCCCCCTTCTCTCGACGCGAACTTCAAATAGTCCTCGAAAAACGAGGCATTCAAACACGAACGGTGTTCACTGGAAATATTTTGCGTCAGCCTGGATTCATGAATATAGAACATCGTGCACCGGCTGAAGGATTTCCCAATGCAGATCAAGTAATGCGTGGTGGACTATTGATAGGTGCTCATCATGGAATGACAAAAGCAATGATGAATTATATCTATGAATGTTTTGAGGAATTCGTACAGTCCTATATTAAAGAAGAGTGTGTGTCTTAAATGAAAATTAAGGTAAATGATTTCATTGCAGCCTTTTTGAAAGCTCAAAGTATTACTCATGTTTTCGAAATGGCAGGTGGAATGATTACCCATTTATTAGATGCGATTTATCATACGAATGCTATTAACATTATAAGTGTACATCATGAACAAGCCGCCGCTTTTGCAGTCGATGGGTTTGCTCGATTTACTGGGAAGCCGGGTATTGCATTGGCAACAAGCGGTCCAGGGGCCACTAACTTATTAACAGGAATAGGCAATTGTTATTTTGATTCGGTACCCGCACTATTCCTTACAGGACAAGTCAATCAGCATGAGCAAAAAGGGGATCGAAAAATTCGACAATTGGGTTTTCAAGAAACTGATATTATAAGTATGGCTAGACCCATTACAAAAAAATGTTATGCGGTTACGACCGCAGCAGAGATAGAATCTGTTTTACCCGAAGCTTATCAATTAGCGATTGAAGGGCGTCAAGGTCCTGTTTTGATCGATATTCCGATGAATTTACAACGTGCTGAAATTGAAGTCAATGCTGCGTCTTTATTACCTTTAAAAAGAGAAGTTATACAAAAAACGATTTCAGAAAAATTGCTCTCTGATTTAGAACAAGCCATTCAACATTCTCAGCGCCCCATTATTTTAGCTGGCCGAGGCATTGTTGCTACGAAATCTATTGATAAGCTTCTTCAATTTGCAGAATTAACGCAAATTCCTGTTGTCACTTCTTTATTGGGATTGGAAGCTATACCTTATCAACATCTTATGCGTGTGGGATTTATTGGGAGTTATGGAAATCGTTGGGCCAATATCGCGATTGGAACTGCCGATTTGTTAATAGTTTTAGGTAGCCGTTTGGACATTCGACAAACTGGAGCCGATGTCGATGGATTTAAAAAGAATAAAGTGATTTATCATATTGATTGTGATGAAAATGAAATGAATAATCGGGTGAATGGTTGTATTTGTATTACAGAGGATGTTGAAAACTTTTTAACAGTTTTTCTAAAAAAAATAGACCCTACAAAATTTTCTTTGAAAAAGGATTGGATATCCCAAATCCATCAACTTAAAAAAGAGTGGCCTGATACTGAGGAATTAAAAGAATTAGACGGTATAAATCCTAATTTCTTTATGGCTCGATTAGCTGAATGGAGCAAAGGTGTGCAAGGATTTGTTGCTGATGTTGGAAATCATCAAATGTGGGCTGCCCAATCATTAAGATTATTGCGAAATCAATTCTTTATGACTTCGGCTGGGATGGGGGCCATGGGATA